>CAZKWG010000237.1:0-10138 GCA_964556105.1 uncultured Enterobacterales bacterium
CTCCTCCGGAGGGACCTCCTCCAGGATGACGGGGACGTTGGCGAGGTACTCGCGCAGCGTCGGGTGGAGCATCGTCAGGGTCTCCTCGACGATGTCCTCGACGTCCTCGTCCGAGAGGCGCGGCGGAGGTGGGAAGCCGTCCGGGTCGAGCCAGGCGGCGTGCAGCAGGGCGCGCTCCGCCCCGTCGAGATCGTCGCGGCGCTCGCGCAGCAGGGCGCGCACCCACCAGGCCTCCGCGGTCTCCGGGGCCTCGCGCACGGCGCGGGCGATGGCGCGGCGCGCCTCCTCGAAGCGGAGCAGCTCGAAGCTGGTCAACCCGAGCGAGGACCAGCTCGCCGCGTGGTCGGGCTGGCGCAGGGCGGCGCTCTTGTAGGACTCACAGGCGTCCTCCAGCCGACCGAGCGCGCGCAGGGCGTCTCCTTGGACGAACCAGGCGCCCGCGTGGCCAGGGGCCAGACGCAGGACGCGCTCGCAAATCTCGAGGGCGGCCTCGATCTTGCCGTCGTCGAGCGCCTCCTCTGCCTGGTCGAGGAGGAGCTCGATCTGCTCCGTCGGACCTTGCGTGCTCATGCTGCCCCCGGGCCCAGTGGCGGGATTCCACAGCATAACGTCGCCGGGGCGACAAGGAGAGGGTCAGCCAACGCTACAGGGCCAGCGCCACCGCGATGCCCACCAGGACGAAGAAGAGGACGGCGACCGCGGCGACGATGGCCACGACGGGCAGGCTCTTGCGCTCGACGTCGATGGTGATGGAGCGGCGCTCGCCGTGGTCTGCCACGACGGTGACCAGGCTGATCGCCTGGCGTCGCGGCATCTGCGTCGGGTGAACCACCGCCTCGACGATCTGCTCCCGACGGGCGGGGTCGAGCCGGGCGGGGTTGACCTGGACCCACTCGCGATCGGACAGCACGCGCCCGGACATCTGCCCCTGGCCGGCGTTGCGGACGACGAACTGCACGGCGACGGGGGTCGCGCCCGCCTTGAGCTTGTGCAGCTCCGGGCCATCGATCTCGAGCTGCGGGGCGCGCTGGCGCTGACGGGCGCCGACATTGCCCTGAGCCCCGCCCCAGGCGCTGTCCTGGGACTCCGGCGCGCGCAGCGGCGGCGTCGGGACCGGCGTCGCCGAGGAGGTCACGGTGGCCATGGGCGCGATTGGCGTCGGCGTTGGCGCAGGCGGCGCGGGGAGGACCGGCGGCGGCGGCGCTGTTCTGGGCTCGGGCCTGGGCTCGGGCCTGGGTTCGGGTCTGGGCTCGGGCCGGGGCTCGGGCCGGGGCTCGGGCCGGGGCTCGGCGCGTGGAGGCGCTGGGGGAGGCCGCGGGGGCTGGCTCGGGCGCGGGGGCGGGGCGTCGTGGACGACGCGGCTGGCCTGCGTGAGCACGAACTCCATCGGCTCGGGCTCGGGCTCGGGCTCCAGCGTGCGACCCGGCTCCGACTCGCCGCGCCGCTTCTTCGGCGGTGGCGGCAGGAAGCCCTTGAACTCGCCATCCTCGCCGGCCGCGCGCCGCTCGAGGCTGAGCATGAACTCACGGCGACGGGCGTCGTAGGCCGCGCGCCGCTCGGCGTCCTTGAGGGTGCGCCAGCCGTCGTCGAGCTGCGCGTAGAGCTCGCTGGCGCGGCTCTTGTCGGCCAGATCGCGCGCCTCACGGTAGCGGGCCCGGTGCGCCTCCTCGATGGCGGAGGCGTCGGCGTCGGCGGGGACGCGGAGGATCTGGTAGTAGTCCACGAAGGTCTCGCCAGACCCGGCGCTCGACTCCGCGGGGCGCGCGCCGCCGCGGCCGCTCAGGATGGCCAGGGCGCGCTCCAGCGCCCGATCGGAGGGCACACCGAGCTTGCTGGCCTGCTCGAGGATCGCCTGCTCCTTGGTCGGGTTCATCACCCCGTCGGCCAGCGTGCCCTCGATGAAGACGCTGAGCTTCTCCAGGGCGCGCTCGATGCCCTTCTTCTGCACCTGCTCCTGATAGGTGACCCGCTCCTCGAGCACCGCGCGCCGGATCAGCGCCATGTGCTTGATGATCCACAGCGCCTCGTTGCGGAACTTCGGGTTCGACTGCTGGCCCTGGGCCCAGGAGCGCCGCTTCTTGATGGCCTCCTCGACGACGTCGTCGCCCACGTCGGGCCCGAGCCCGTAGTACTCGAACAGGTCCGTCTTCTCGACGAGCTTCAGAAACTGCTCGATGGTCTCAAAATCGCGTGTTTCCATCGGCTCAGCCCACCCGCGCCTTCGAGAGCTTCTCGCGCGCGATGCCAACACCCACGGCCCCGAGCCCGCCCTTCAGGTCCATTCGAGCCTTGCGCACGGCGCCGGTCTCGATGTCCAGGACATCGACCTCGAGGATCTGGTTGACCGTGTACCGGTAGACCACCTCGATGGGGGTGCCCCGAGGGCGCGGCGGCAGGTTCTCCAGCACGACCTCACCGATCACCTCTACCTCGTCGCGGCTCCGGCCGGCGCCCTCGGTGACCTCGACCCGCACGGCGGTCATGCCGTCGTAGGCGTAGGCGAAGCGCCCGCGCTTCTCGCAGGGCAGCGGCGTCGCCTCGTTCACCAGCGGCACGACGATCTCCCGCAGATCGCGGTCGAGCACGATCACGCCGAGCGGGTGGGTCGTGACGTCCGTGATGGTCGCGAGGGGGAGGGGAGCCTCGATCTCCGGGACGGCCTCTCGCTGAGGCGCGTAGCCGGGGGCGCCGACCGGCGCGGCGGGGCGCGGCGTCGGCTGGGCCGCCCCTGCGGGCATGGTCTCGGTCTCGGAGGCGTCGGACGGCCGCGTCGAGCGCGCTCGCTGAGCCAGCAGCGAGCGCTGCGCGAGCAGCGCCGGGTGCTTCGGCCGGTGACGGAGCACACCCGCCAGGGCCGCGCCGAGGGCCACGCTCTCCTCAGGGCTGACGCCCGGGGCGACCTTCTCGCCCGAGAGCTTGCGCAGCGTGTCGCGGATCATCGGCATCCGCGTCGATCCGCCGACCAGCAGCACCTCGTCCAGGTCCGGCCAGCGCATGGCGGCCTTCTCCAGCACGAGATGGCAGGTGTCGGCGCACTGCTCCACGAGATCCCAGGTGAGCTGCTCGAACTCCTCGCGGTTGACGCTCACGACCATTCGCTGGCCGCGGAAGTTCACCGGGATGACCGCGCGCGGCTTGGTGGACAGCGAGACCTTCGCGTGCAGGCAGCGCTCGTAGAGCTCCTGGTAGGGCTGCGGCTCGTCGCGGGGGTCCAGGCCGAAGCGCGCCACGAACTGCTCGGCGACGTGGTTCAGGAGACGATCGTCCCAGTCCTTGCCGCCCAGCTCGGCGTTTCCGTCGCTGGCGATGGTCCGAAAGGAGATGCCGTTGATCTCCATCAAGGTGACGTCGAAGGTGCCGCCGCCGAGGTCGAAGACCATCAGCTTGCGCTGGCCACCCAGACGGTCGAGCCCATAGGAGATGGCCGCAGCCGTGGGCTCGTTGATGATGGAGAGGACGTTGAAGCCGGCGATCTGCCCGGCCTCCGCGGTCGCGGAGCGCTGCGCGGCGTTGAAGTAGGCCGGCACGGTGATGACGGCGTCCCGCAGCTCGAATCCCAGAGACTCCTCGGCGTCATCCTTCAGCTTTCGCAGGATCAGCGCGGAGAGCTCCTGGGGCGAGTAGGCGCGACCATAAAACTCGAGCGTGAAGTCGGCCTCCCCCATCTGGCGCTTGACGAAGCGCACGATGTTGGAGGGGTCGACGACCACCATCTTTACGGCCTCTTCGCCGACCACGCAGGCATCGCGCTCGTAGAAATGGAGGACCGAAGGCGTGGCCGCGTGTCCCTCAGCGTTGGGGACGATGCTGGCCTTGCCGAAACGGTCCACCACCGCCATCGACGAGAAGGTGGTGCCGAGATCGATGCCGAGGACGATGTCGTCGCTCATGGGAAGGGTCTACTCCCCATCCGAGCCGGCGAGCGGCTCCGCCTCGGTGGGGAGATCACCGCCCTGGCTCTCCAGGCGCGGTCCTCCTTCCGGCACGTAACGGTAGATGACGACCTCTTCCGGCCGAAACGGTCGCCCAGCCCGGGAGAAGCCGCGCTTGACCACCTCGACGACGTGGTAGTCCAGCTCGATCTCGTCCGTGCTCAGGACCTTGACCGCCTTCTGGACGCGGCGGTCATAGCGGCTCCTCGACTCCTGCGGGAGGACGTCGCGCCGATAGAGCAGCTCGAGGAACTCGTCCACGAGGTACTGGAAGCTGTCGGCGATGACATCCGGCCCCATCTCCTGCTTCAACAGGCTCTGCTGGAACCAGTTGAGGCTGTCGTAGAAGAGCAAAAGGTCAAGCAGGAGTGGTTTTTCGGCCTGAAATACAAAGTCCTCTTTGTACTGGCGCAGCTCCTCGTAGAGCGCGTCGAAGGCCTGCTTCTGGATCTCGTCTCGCCTGGCGATCTGCTCCAGGGTCTCGCGGAGGCCTCCAACCTCCTCTGCGAGCGCATCCAGCGTCAGCTCGTCGCCGGCGTCGAACTTCTCGGCCAAGACTTCCTCCTGCTACCCGCCGGTGCTGATCTCGGTGGCGAGGTTGGTGAGCGCGCCCTCGAGGTCCACAGGATCGCCACACGCGTGGTAGTCCGTGGGGTTCGAGCAGAGACTACGAAGATAGTCCTGCCTGACGTGTCGGCCCACGCCGATGGCGATGACGCGACCGCCCGAGCGGCGGATGCGCATGGCCTCGGCGAAGGTGGCCTCCGGGTCGTCCGGGTTGCCGTCCGTCAACATGACGAAGACGCGGTGCATCCCGGCCTTTGACTTCAGCGCTTCGCGAGCCTGAGAGAGCCCGAGGTGAAGCGGGGAAGATCCGATGGCGATGAGTCCCTCCAGCGCCCGCTCGAGCTCGCGCGCGTCGGAGGTCGGGCCCGCCTTCAGCCCACCTGGGGCGAGGATGAGGGCCACGTCGCGGCGCGGCTTGAGCACGCGCTGAATGAAGGCGACCGCGGCCTTGCGGGCGTCCAGGAGGTTCGGGCCGAACATGGAGCCCGAGAGGTCCATCACCAGCGCGATGTGCATGGGGATGCGGTTGTTCGCCACATCGTCCAGCGTGACCTGGCCCGACGCGAGGCGGTGCGCCAGGGTCTGGCCGGTCAGCAGGTCCATCGCCTCGACCTCGACGATGCCGTTCGCGTTGTAGCGATAGGTCACCGAGAGCCTGGACTTGTTCTTCTCGCGCGGCGGGATCCCGTAGAACTCGAAGCGGCCCAGCGTCGTGCACTCGCGCGGGTCAGGGTTCTCGCCCTGCACCAGGAAGAGGTCGATGGCGGTCTGTCCGTCATGGGTCGTGACGTAGCAGTCCCGCGCCCGCTCGCAGGGGATGCGGCTGTTCTTCGTGATGATCCGGCTGTTGTAGAGGTCGCCCTCCTTGTAGACGGCCATGCCCAGCGAGTGGCTGGTGACATCGTGCGTGCGGATGTCCAGCGGCGCCTTCTCGCCCGTCAGGCGCGCGCTCTCCAGGGCGGCGGTCAGGGCCGCGCCGAGGGCCACGCACTCATCGGGGTTGATGTCCGTGGCCGGCTCGCGCCCGAAGAGCTGCGCGATGAGGCGGCGCACCATCGGCATGCGCGTGGAGCCGCCCGCCAGGAGCACCGTGTCCACCTCGGTCGGGTCGGACTTGGCGTCCTCGAGCACGTCGCGCGTCAGCATCTCGCAGCGGGCGAGCAGCCCGGCGGAGAGATCCTCGAACTGCTCGCGCGTCACGCTGAGCCGAAGGATCTTGCCCTTGAAGTCGTAGAAGAGGTTGACCTTGGGGCGACGGGTGAGGCTGAGCTTGGCGCTGACGCACTTCTGCCGCAGGTCGTGGTAGGCCGCCAGATCCTCGAGCGGGTCGAGCCCGTGCTTCTTCTGGAAGGCGTCGGCCGCGAACTGGATGAGGACGTCGTCCCAGTCCTTTCCGCCGAGCTGGTGATCGCCGGTGGTGGCGATGACCGAGATCTCCGAGCCCTTGATCTCGACGAGCGTGGTGTCGAAGGTGCCGCCGCCGAGGTCGAAGACCAGGACCTTCAGGTTGCGGCCCATGTTGGTGAGCCCGTAGGCGAAGGCCGCCGCGGTGGGCTCGTTCAGCAGCTTGAGCACCTTCAAGCCGGCCATCTCGCCGGCCCGCATGGTGGCGCGGCGCTGCTTGTCCCCGAAGTAGGCGGGGACCGTGATGACGGCCTGATCGACCGGATGGCCCAGGCGCAGCTCGGCGTCGTGCTTGAGCTTCGCCAGAATGAAGCTGGACAGCTTCTCGGGCGTATACGACTCGCCCCGATACTCGAAGGTGAACGAGTCATCGCCCATGTGGCGCTTGACGAATTCGACCACCTGATCGGGATAGGCTACCGCTGATTGTTTGGCGTAATTCCCTACGATCACGTCGTCGCCATCGAAAAGGATGACGGAGGGCGTGATGCGGTCACCTTCCGCGTTCGGAAGGATCTCGGGGACGCCATGCTTGTTTACATGTGCGATAGCCGAGTAGGTGGTGCCGAGGTCGATTCCGACAGCGCGCGTGGTCATGCTCGTCCTGCGGGTTTCTTCCGACTCGGTGGAGCGAAGCTCTACCGGCGTCAAGAGCAGAGGTACTATAGTCTGTCTCCCGCATCAATGGTATTCGGTGGAGGACGCAAGGTGAAGCGCTTGCTTCTGGCTTCGACGAGTCCGTGGCGTCTCCAGCTGTTGAGAGACGCAGGAATCCCCTGTGAAGCGGTATCTCCCGAGGTTGACGAGTCCTCGGTGGTGGCCTCGGATCCGAGCATGATGGCGGTGGCTCGCGCGCACGCCAAGGCGCTCGATGTGGCGCGCCGGTCGCCTCGGTGCCTCGTGGTGGGCGCCGATCAGGTCGCGCATCTGGATGGGGAGGCCTTCGGCAAGCCCCTGGACGAGGACGACTGGCTGGCGCGTCTGCGGGCGCTGCGCGGGCGCACGCACCTGCTGTCGACCGGGGTCGCCATCGCCGAGGGGGAGGAGGTCGAGACCTTCGTCGTGACCACGGCGGTGCGCTTCCGCGCCGATCTCGACGACGACGAGCTCGTCGACTATGTCGCGCTGGGCGAGGCGGCGGGCTGCGCGGGCGGCTACCAGGTCGAGCGGCGCGGCGCCTGGCTCATCGAGGCCGTCGAAGGCGACTGGTGGAACGTGATCGGCTTGCCGCTGCTCCCGTTGATCACGCGGCTTCGGGCGCGCGGCTTTCGGATGCGCGACGGGTTAAGCCTGCCCTGAGGTGATCGACCTTGGAGAAGCGGCCCCCCAGCCTCGTGGCAGACGCTCCCCCGGGCGCGGCGACGCCCGCGGACGCAGGCTCCGCCGATCCACTCGGAGAGCTGGCGGAGCTGGCCAGGGATCTGGCGAGCTGGGCCTCCTGGGAGGGGCTCACCGGCGCCTTCGCCCTGCCCCGCGCGCCGGCCTCCGCGGGAGAGGCGCTCTTCGGCCCGCCGGTCGAGCTGAGGGCCGCCGCTCGCCCAGGCGCGGCTCCGGCTCCCCCGCGCGCGGCCTCTACGCCTCCTCCCGCTGCCCGCCCCGCGCCGACCCCGCCCGCTGCCCGCCCCGCGCCGGCTCCCCTGGCGGCGGCCGCTCCCTCCGGTCCGACCCTCGATCGCCCGCGGGACGCCGCGGGTCAGGTGACGCTCTCCGCGCGCTGGGCCTCGCTGGTGACGAAGCGCCCGCCGGGGGAGAGCCTTCAGGCGGTGCGGGACGATCTCGGCGACTGCCGGCGCTGCGCGCTGTGCGAGGGGCGGAAGAGCATCGTCTTCGGCGTCGGCAACCCGGCGGCGAAGCTGCTGGTCGTGGGGGAGGCGCCCGGCGCGCGCGAGGACGAGACGGGCGAGCCCTTCGTCGGCGCCGCGGGCGAGATGCTCGACCGCATGCTGAAGAACGTGCTCGGGTTGACGCGCCAGGACGTCTACATCCTGAACGTGGTGAAGTGCCGACCGCCGGAGAACCGTGACCCGACGCCGGCGGAGATAGGCGCTTGCAGGCCGTTTCTGGACCGCCAGATCGACGCCATCGACCCGAAATTGATGCTCTGCGTCGGGCGGATCGCCACCCAGACGCTGCTCGGGACGACCCGCGGGATCAGCGGTCTGCGCGGCACCTGGCACACCTACCGTGAGCGCATCCCGCTGATGGCGACCTTCCATCCGGCCTATCTGCTGCGCTCCCCCGACGAGAAGCGCAAGACCATGGACGATCTGCTCATGGTCAAGCAGCGGCTGGACAGCCTCGGCTGAGCGAGGCTCAGCGCCGACGGCGAGCGGGGGCGGCGGGGGCGGCGGGGGCGGCCTTCGCCGGCAGCTTGATCCCGGAGAGCAGGTCGGCCATGGTGCCCAGGCTCTGGGGGGCGGCCTTCGGGGCGGGGGCGGAGGGGCGGCGCTCGCCCTCCTCGGGCTCATAGCCGTCCTCTGCCTGCTTGATCCCGAGGTCCAGCCGGTTGCGGGCGTGGTCGGCCGCCAGGATCCGCACGCGGACCTGGTCGCCCGGCTTGACGACGTGGCTCGGCTGCTCCACCCGGCTCTTCGACAGGTTGGAGATATGGATCAGGCCCTCCAGACCGGGAGCGAGGGCGGCGAAGGCCCCGAAGGTGGAGAGGCGGGTGATCTTCGCGGGGTACACCTCGCCCTCGAAGAAGTCCCGGCCGATGCGCGACCAGGGGCTGAGGGCGGGATCCTTCATCGAGAGGGAGAGCTTCCTGGCCTCGACGTCCGCCTCGACGACGCGCACCATGATGCGCTCGCCCCGCGCCGGGGGCAGGGCCTCGCTGTCCCAGCCGAGCTCGGAGCGGTGAAGCAGGCCCTGCGCGCCGCCGACGTCTACGAAGACACCGTACTCCTTGACCGTGACCACCACGCCCTCGAAGGTGTCGCCCGCGCGCACGGTGGCCCAGAGCTTCGCGGCGTTCTCCTCGGCTTCCTGCTCGAGCACGTCGCGGCGCGAGACGATCACGTCGCGGCCGCGCACGTCCTTGACCATGAACATGCCGACCAGGCCCACGTAGCGGTCCAGATCGGCCTCGGGGTGGCGATCGATCTGAGAGACCGGGCAGAAGGCCTGCGCGCCGGCGATGCGCACCGTGAAGCCGCCTGTGTTTCGCGACTCGACGCGGCCCTCGACCGGGATGCCGGCGTCTCGGGCGTCCTCGAGCGCGCCGAGGCCAGCGCGACCGGAGAGTCGGCGGGCGAGGCGGATCCCGTCCGCGCCCGTGGAGAGCACGAAGGCGCTCAAGCGCTCCCCGAGCGTCGGCAGGGCGCCCTCGAGCTCGCCGCGATCGAGGATGGCCTCGCTCTTGCCGCCGATGTCCACGAAGACGGCGTCGGCCGTCACGCGCACCACGGTCCCCTGGATGCGGTCGCCAGACTTGAAGCGCTTCGCCGTCTGGCCGCGCAGGAGCAGGTCGAGCTCGCCAGCCCCGAGGGCGTCGATCTCGGCGAGCAGCGCGGAGGCGTCCATGGTCGGCTCCTGCCGGGCGGGAGGCGACGCCGGAGCAGGAGCGGGCGCCGGGGCGGGCGCCGGGGCGAGGGCCGGAGCTGGGGAGGGCGCTGGCGTCTCGACCGGGAGAACCGCACTTGTCTGGGCCTCCTCGACGGAGCTCTCCCGAGGACGGCGAATGGTGTTGCGGTCGGCGGGGCGAGACTTCACGAGAGGACCTCCGGAGATCCGTCGACCTTAACGCCGATTCCTTTTGCGCGCCCGAGCCCCTGCCTCCGCGGGGGGGCGCCTTGGCGGTCGGGAGGCGCGTGCTTATGACCTTCGCCGCGCGCCCCAGACCGGGCGTGGCCTGCAGGGACGCCCTGAATCGGGAGGGAGCCGGCAGCCAGGGGCCCACGGGGCTGGGGAGCGAGGCGGTTGGACAGCGCAGAGCCGGAACAGCGCCAGGGGAGGGCCGAGGGGGCGACCCGAGGGGGAGTGTGCGAGGATCCTCGCCTCGATCCTTTCGACTACGCGCTCCCTGACGAGGCCATCGCCCGCTATCCAGCGGCGCGGCGCGAGGACGCGCGCCTGCTCGTGTTGACCGGCCCGGGGCTCGCGACGCGCCGGATCGCCGATCTGCCCGACCTGCTGGAGCCTGGCAGCCTGCTCGTGGTCAACGACACGGCGGTGATGCCGGCGCGGCTCTCGCTGAGGCGCGCCTCGGGCGGCGCGGTGGAGGCGCTGCTGCTCGC
>CAZKWG010000238.1:0-10112 GCA_964556105.1 uncultured Enterobacterales bacterium
CTGTGGACTGAGCACCTGGCTTCGACTTGCGGGTGAGGAAGCGCATCAAGCTCTTGAGATCCTCGTCCGCCCACTCTCGCCCCTTCGTCTGCCTGTAGGAGGTGAAGAAGGGATCTGTGTCGTAGTTCTCCCACACCCATGTAAACCAGGTAGTCGCCTGGGCGGGCGTTATGCCGCCCGATGGATCGACTCCGGTCGGGCCGTTGATCTCCTTGGCTCCTGCAAACTTCATCTTGAATCCGTGAGGAACGCTGAAGCCGGCGGCAGCAAGAATGGCTTGGTAGCAAGCCTTCCGGCGCTCAAACCGAGTGAAGGCGCTTCTGTCGGTCGGATCGGCCGCCTCCCAATCCACATTCATGAACGCCTGAGTGTAGATGGACTTGTCGTCCTGAAGCCGAGAGCGAAGCATCTCGAAGCCTGCCTCAACATCGGCAAAGAAGTTCAGCTTCATGACCTTGAAGCCCTTCTTCTCCAGGATGCTGTAGCGGGTCACATCTCCACCGTAAAGCTGGTAGATCGCTGTACCCTGGTCCTGCTGGTTGTCATTCGCGTACTCGCCGTTCACGTCGAAGATAATCTGTCCGATCGGCTTGACAGGCTTTCCGTTCAATTGCGCACCTGACGGTGCGAGCTCGGCCGTCGCTTTGATCACCATCTTCACGGTGTTCGACTTTCCCGTGCGCGTCATGCCGAAGAGCGCCGTGCGCTTCCCGAGATAGTCGAAGGCGCTAACGTAGACAGGCACCTCAGACGCGACCGCATGTCGACGGCTCGATGCATAGCGCACCGCGCCGATGCGCTGGTCCCCCTTTCCGCCGGGGATGGACTCACCATCGCGGAAGTTCACGATATACTCCAGCACAGGCCCGGTGGGTCGATACACCGAGTAGTTGTTCGGCCCGTAGAAGTTGTCGACATCCGCGCCAAACCGCGTCTTTCCCTGCGCGTCGCGGTAGAACGAGCCAAGCACCCGACACTCCAGACCAGAGAACTGAAACTCGTACCGGGTGTAGCTATCGAGCTTGTTCGCTGAGGTGTCTGACGCGGCATTCTCCTTGTAGTGGTCGACCATGGCGGCCACGACGTCGGAGTCCGAGGGGAGCGTGGTCGGGCCAAGGACACGTAGGAGCACGACCTCTGGGTTCTCGCCCGCCCGATCATAGACCGCAACAAGGAAGGCACCCGCCGCGATGCCGCCCACCTTCTCCTTCCAGTGGTCGTTCGAGAGTACCTTCATGTGCGAGAAGTCAAAGTAGAAAGGCCGCCCTACGAATGCGTCTGCGACGATCGCGTCCTTGAAGAGATCGACAGTGGCCATCGTGCGCAGTTGTTCGTTGATCGACATCAGTAGTCCTCGCTCTGGCGATCTGCCCATGTTTCCGCGGGAGTCCATAGCAGACCCCGATTCGGGGGTGGAAGTTCATGCGTGCTGCCGGGCGGGGCGAGGATGAGGATGCGATCCACCTTGGTGGCATTCCCTCGCCTTCCCTTGCCCCAGATGCGGCTGACCTTATGCTGCTCTGGCAGATGATCATTCACGACGCCCAGCCGACGCCAACCGGCCTTCTTGGCCGCGTCTTCCCAGACAGCTTCGGCAAGATTCAGGGTGGACTTCTTGTCGTCCTTGTCGGTGACGTCGCCGATCATCAGGCAGAGATAGCCGTCCTTCGCCACGGCCTTCGTGGCGCCGGCCAGAACCTCTGTCATGAACTGGATGTACTTTGTGAGCGACGCGGTCGCGACGAGCCCGTCGTCAACCGCCTTCGGTTGGTGTCCGAGCATCCAAAGCCGAATCCAGTTGTACTTCCCATACTTGATGACGCTGAGGTATGGCGGCGACGTGAAGACCAGGCGAGCCGCTGGGTTGAGTTGCTCGGGCTTTCTCGCGTCGCCGAGCCAGGCACGTCCACGCGAAGCTAGGGCACTCGGGATCCCCATCCGCTCGACCTTGGCGGCGACCATCGCGAAGACATCCACTTCTGGCGGCTTCAGACTGTGCTCGCCGATGTATCGGCGGACGTAGCCGGGAGCCATGGAGAAGGTGTTGGGCATGCTGATGGAGAGTCCGCGTGCCGGAGAGCCCGGCTTAAAGTTTGCGTGCATCAGGCCCAATATCGTCGCCATGATGAATCGGTCTGTCCGATCACACATCTTGAGCTCGCCACGAAGCCAAGACAACTGCCGCAGCACCTTCGGCGTGTACAGCATCGCCACGTCATCAGGTGCCGCCATTGATCGTTTCGTTGGCTGGTGCTTCCTGAGATACTTGAGTCGGGCCGTGACCGCGTCATGGGTCGGCGGGTCGACCTTCGCTCCGGTGAGCACGAACGCGAGAGGATTGGCGTCCGACCCCACGCCGACGCGACCAAGGCGACACGCCTCAAGCGGCGCCGTGCCTCGACCAGAGAAAGGGTCGTACACGATGTCGCCCCTTTTCGTAAGCCATTCGATGAACACGCGCGGCACATGCGGCGGGAACATCGCGAAGTACGAGCACAGGCTGTGAAGTGGGTGTCCCCACCGTCGAGGCGCACCTCTCCACTCCAGGGCCAACTCGTCGAGATCGACTCCTGGACTATCGATTTGCTCATCGACGTTGGGTAGGTGCATCATGTCGGGAATGCAGCCCCCTGCACTGCAATCACATCATAGTCATACCACGTCGATCCCCGCTTCCCCTCGCAGTCCAGCGTGTAGTCGCCGGCCTCGGGCACGGTGAAGCTGCCCATGACCGTGAGATACATCTTCCAGTAGGGGTTCTCGTCGACCTCGTAGCTGTTACTCGACGTGGTCCAGCTCCCATCGGCGCTGGTCAGGGTGAGGCGCAAGCTGGGCGTGCCCTCGTAGGAGTGGGCGATGCACCACGCGAGGATAGGCTCGGTGGTGGTGACGGTGATGTCCAGGCCGGCGCCGAGGGCGCTGAAGTCGGTACCCTTGCCGCCGGAGCCGTCGCTGTCGGTGCTGAGCGACCAGACGTGGTTGCCCATGGCGTCTTCGATCTCGTCCACGCGGCCCGTGAGGGCGTCGAAGGCGGTCTCCAGGGTGCTCAGGTCGGTCTCGACGAGGGACAGGCGGGCGTCCAGCTCCTCGATGCCGGTGCCCGCGCCGGTGTTCGCCTCCACGTCGTCGAGGCGGGTCTCGGCGTCGGCCAGGCGCTGTTCCAGCTCGTCGCCGCGCGCCTCCTCGGCGTCCAGGCGCGTCTGGAGCGCGACGATCTGTGCGGCGAGGGCGTCGAGCTCGCTCTGCTCCACCAGGTCGGTGGAGCCGTCGGTGGTGGCCTGGGTCGAGCAGGCGGCGAGCGCGGGGATCAGCAGGAGCAGGCGCAGCACGGACCCTCCGAGGGGGACAGGCTCGAAGTAACCGGCCAGCGCGCAGCATCAAGGCCAGATCGCGTCGATCCTAAACGGCATTGTTCAAGAGGCCCGACATCATGTTCAGCAGCCGCCTCCGATTCCGCCCGAAGAACCCCGCCATATACCCCGCGCTCACAGCGGCCGGCGGGCTCCGCACCATGGCCTCCTCCAGCTCCTTCAACAACGCCTCAGCCTCATCCTCCGGCCCCCGCGCCCGCTGAAGCTCGGCCTGCACCCGCCTCAGCTCGGCGCGCGCAGCCTTGTGGTCGGTGTCCTTCCGCTTGAGCGCCTCCTGGGCCGCCCGGAGCTGTCGCTCGAGCTTCGCGACGTGCTTGCCCTCCTCGCGGTCCTTCACGGGCAGCGCGAGCAGCCGCGTGGCCAGGATCGCGATGGCCGGGAGCAGGTGCGCGGTCGCTGCGCCGAGGTCTTCGCGGGCGACGATGTACTTTTCGGTATGGCCCGAACCAAGCCCGATATCGAGGTGCGTCAGCTCGTGGACCGCGACGCCATGCACGTAGGCGGCGATGGCGATCGGCCGCTCGCGGTGGGCCTTGATGACGGCGGCGAGCCTGTCGGGGTTGATGTAGATGACGGGCGGCTTGCCGGGGCGGGCCTCTGCCATGCCGGCGACCTCGTCGTCGAGCAGGAAGCCGGGGACGAAGCGGCGGCGCAGGCGAGCCTCGGCAGCGACCAGGCGCAGGGTGGCGTCCCACAGCGTCAGGTGCGGGATGAAGCGCGCCCAGCCGAGCTTGAAGCGGCGGGCGCGGGCGCGGTCGAAGCGCTTCTTGCTGACGCGCAGGACGCAGAGGCGGCCGAAGGGGTTCTTCGGCGCCGGAACGCGGACCTCGGGCGCGGCGAGCTGGCCCAGCGCGGCCCAGACGCGGCCGACGCCGGCGACCTGGAGCAGCCCGCCGCCGCCGGGCGCGAGCGCGGTCTCGGTGGCGCTCTCGACGGCGTTGGCGACGGCCACGAGGTCGGCCTGGCGCAGCTCCTGGCCCTTGCCGGCCTGGTCGAGCAGGCGGCGCAGCTCGCCGGTCAGGATGCTGGCGGCGGGCCGGGGGCTGGTGGGGTTGGTGGTGGCGGCGCCGGCCGCGCGCGCCTGCTCGGCGGTCGCGAGGAAGCCGGCCAACAGGCTGGCGGCGCCGCGCGCGGTGTCGATGTCGGGCTCGGTGGCAGGCCCGGCGCGCGGCAGCAGGCCCTCGGGCAGGATGATCGGGCGCTCGGGCTCAGCGGGCTCACCCAGCTCAGGCGTGGCGGCGGGGGCGGCGCTGGCGACGGGCTCGCCCTTCAGCTCGCGGCGGTACTGCTCGCCGTAGAAGTCGGCGATAGCGCCGCGCACGTCGGCGAGGGCTGCCTGAAAGCCGGGGTCGGCGAAGGCGTTGTCGGTCAGCTCGGCCAGACTGCGTGCCTCCTCGCGCTCGGCGGCGACGGCGCGCTCGACGTCGTAGACCTCATCCTCCTGGTCGCGGCCGACGCTCTCTTCCTCGCGCTCAACCTCCTGCTGCAAGGCGTAGAGCGTGCTGGCGGCGGGCTCCTGGAGGGCGTCGCGCGCCGCCGTGAAGGGGTAGCCCTTCGTCGAGGGGCGGACGGTCGTGTGCAGGTCGACCACGATGTCGGCCTTGAGGCGCCCGCTGCTGGCCGGGAGCTTGAACTGTGCCAGGCCGTTGAGACGCACGTAGTAGCCGCCCTGACGGTCGCCCGGCGGCCGTCGGTACGCCTTCACCACGGCCGTCGAGCCGGCTCCCCAGCTCCCGTCGACGGGGACCTTGGAGCCGCCGCGTCGCGAGAACAGCGGGCGGATCTCTTCGCCGTTCAGCGTGAGGCGCAGGCCGGGCAGGTCGTTGGCGGCCAGCAGCTCGCGCAGGCGCTCCAGGGTCGGCACCCACGCCTGGCGGGCGTAGTCATACTGGTGGTCGAAGTCGGGCGAGACGTCCTGGATCTCGATGCGGGTGCCCTGGCGAAAAGGGGCCTCGAAGATGGAGACCTCGGCGCCCGCGCCCGCGCTGACGGCGAGGTTGTCGCGGGTGTGCAACCTCCACTTGAAGCTCTGGCTGGTTCCCAGGATGACGGCCTTGGCGACGCCGAAGCCGCCCGCGGCCTCGCTGCTGTCGGCGGCCTCGCCCTTGCCGCTCTCGCCGAGGGTCAAGAAGCGGGTCAAGATCGTCGTCGAGTCCATGCCGACGCCGGAGTCTTCGGCGATCAAGGTCCGGGTCTTCTGGTCCCAGATCACGTCGAATCGCGCCTCGTGTTCGCGGATCTGGCGAGCCTTGATCGCGGCGCGGACGGCGTCCCAGCCGTTCTGCAGCAGCTCCCTCACGGCGAGGACCGGGAGATCGCCTGAGCGGTAGACGTGCTCGGTGAAGTAGCGCCACATGACGGCTGTGTTCACGCCCGGCCGACCGCTGGCCTTGGGCGCGCCCATGACCTCGGTGACCTCGGCGCGACCGCCGAGCGCGCGGCGCAGCGCCGCCCTGTCTACACGAAGGGCGCCGGTCGCGCGCGGCACAGGCGGCACGCTCAGGCGGTCGAGCACGGGGCGCTGGCAGGCGCAGCTCACGCGAGCCTCGCGCCCGGATAGGGGCCGATCTCGGCGGTGATCGCGGTCCAGGCGGCGCGGTCACCTTTGGGCAGGATCAGCTCGCCGCGCGCGTGTTGGCCGGCGACGATCTGGAGGTAGCCGTTGGGCCACTGGCGGTAGCGGTAGCCGCCGCTGCCGTCCTTGAGCACGCCAGGCCCGAGGATGCGCGGCAGGCAGGCGTCGCGCACGGCGGGCAGGTCGCGGTTGGGCAGTGCCTGGACATGCACCGGATCCCAGCCCATGCCGAAGCTGGCCCAGACGTTGGTGCGGTCCCAATCCCCGCCCCAGGTCAGCCCCAGCGCCCGCGCCTCGCGCCCGAGCATGGCGAAGAAGCGCGCCGCGCCGACCGTGCGCGCGCTGTCCGGGTCCTTGTCGCCGAAGCCGTAGCGGCGGTCGATGAGATCGGCGGCCAGCGCGCGCGGGTAGCCCTGCTCGTCCACGGCGTTGTGGAAGGAGAAGCTGACCTTCGTGCTCCCCTCGGCGAGCAGGATGTCTTGCGTCGAGAGCGCCCGCCAGGAGTTGCCGATCACGGGCTGGTAGCCGTGGCCGCGCAGTTGCTCCAGCAGCTCGGGCAGACGCAGGCCCGGGTGCGCGGCGGCGAGCTTCATGGCCTGGCTCCAGTCGGCCTCGTCGCCGGGCTTGAGCGTGGCCAGCAACTCGGCGGCGGTGCGCAGGCCGGCGACGTTGGGCGGGTGCGGCGGGGGCGCAGGCGGGCCGTAGCGCGGGCGCGCGGCCGAGGCCGGCCGGGCGAGCACCAGGAAGCCGACGACGGCGGTGCCGATGAGCAGGGTGCCGGTGTTGCGGGTCACGGGGCCTCCTTCTGCTGCTCGGCGCGGGGCAGCTCCTTGGGCAGCTCGCGGCTGAACCAGGCGTCCGCCACGGTGGACAGATCGCGCGTGGTGTAGGGTGAGCGCCCGGCCAGGGCCAGGAACTCGCGCCAGCCGGCGCCGCCGGGGGCGAGCAGCCGGGCATGGCTGGCGCGCAGCTCGCCGCCACGCAGCAGGACGAGGCGCGGGCCGTCGAGCGCGGCGAACAGGAGGCGGTCACGGTAGTAGCTGTTGCGCGCTACCAGCTCGACGAGCGCGTCCTTGTAGGTGGCGCCGTACCAGGCCCAGGCTCGCGTGAGCCAGGCTTCCGAGGCCCACTCCCAGCCGTGCGCGCGCACGTCGCCGTAGTTAATGATGCGGCGTTGGACCTCGTCGGCGCCCTGGGGGATGAGCGTCGGATCGTCCTCGGGTGGAAGGGCGCCGTTCAGGTGCTCGGGCCGCAGATCGCCCAGGTCGTGGGGGTAATCCACGGCCTCCCATCGCAGCGTGCGAGCCTCGCGGCGACCGAGCTTCGTGCCGTGGATGCGGCCGATCTCGACGATCTCGGGCGCGTAGCCGGCGCGCCGTGGCGGCAGGGTCAGCACCATGCCCTCGTAGAGCGGGCAGCGGCCGAGCTCGGGCACGAACATGGCGCGCTCGCGCACGGCGCTGGCAACGCCGAGCCAGGGCCACGCCTCGGGATCGACGGTGGCCAGGGCCTTGAGGCGCTCCTCCCCTTCGCGACGGAGGCGGGCGGCCTCGTCGGGATCGGCGCGCAGCTCGGCGCGGCGGAACAGCGTGTTGGCGGCGCGCAGCAGGCGAGCGGCCTCGTTCGCGCGCTTCTCGCGGGCGGCGGCCTCGCGTGCGGCGCGCACGCCGGCCAGGCGCTTGGCGGTCTCCTCGGGGTTGCGGCTGATGAGCAGCAGCATCTCCTCGGGCGTCATCTCCATCTGGGCGCCGGGGTTGTTGGTCTCCCGCGCCTGGCTCTGGAGCAGCTCGACCATCCAGCCGCGCTTGCCGTCGATGAGGTTGAAACGCAGCCCGTCCGCCGAGCGCAGCGCAAAGTAGTAGTTGATCTCGATGGTGGCGAGACGGTTGCCCTGCCGGACGCCGCGCCCGTTGCGTTGTTGCAGCGTGGCGGGCTCCCAGGGCAGGTCCAGGTGATGAATCGCGCAGGTCCGCGTCTGGAGGTCGATGCCCTCATACGCGATGGCATTGGCGATCACCACGTCGTACTTCGGCTCGATGCCCTCGTCGGGGTTGCCGTTGAACTCCTCGGCGATGCGCTGGCGGTCGGCCGGGGCCTTGGCGGTCTCGCGGTTGAGCACGGCGATCCGCGCCTCGGGGATGCCCCGCTCGACGAGCACGCGCCGCATCCACTGGTGGATCGCCAGGTTGTCCGCGAAGATGATGTGCCCGCAGGACGCGATCTGGAGCACCCGATCCGCGCAGGCGTCCAGCTTCGGCGCGTGCGGGTCGATCTCCTTCTTCGCGGCGGACTTCCAGTCGAGCCCGTCGTCGAGCTTCGGGTGGATGCTGACCAATGCGAGGCGCGAGAGCAGCCCCAGCACGCGGTTCTTCGACGCGCGCGTGCGGCCCTCCAGGATGGCCTCGATCTCGGCGACGTAGGCCGTGTACTTCCTCTCCTGCGCGGCGTTCATCTGGACCTGCACGGGCGGGTTCACGCGCGGGCTCGGCAGCTTCAAGCCGACCTCCTCGGCGGTCTTGAACTCGCAGTAGCGGAACAGGGTGTCGCGCAGCTCGTGGAGGTTGAGGAAGCCGACGACGGCCGAGCGCTTCACCACATCCAGCTTGGTGTCGATGACGTCCTTGATCTCGATCTTGAGGTAGCGATCAATGAACTGTTCAGGATCACGAATGCCCATGCGCGTCCAGGCGTCGTGGTCGATGTATTGGATGAGGTTGTAGAACTCCAGCGGGCTGTTCTTCGCGGGTGTTGCAGAGAGCAGGACGATCCCGACACCGCCGGTCTTGCGACGCACGGCCTCGGCGCGGAAGTCGAGCTGCCAGGCGCGGTCGGATCCTTCGCCCGCCGAGCCCATGAACCTGGGAACCCCACCCTCGCGTTCGCTCGGTTTGAAGAGGTTTTTAAAATTCTGGGCCTCGTCAACGATCAGCATGTCCACGCCGATGTCATCCCAGGCCACACCCGGATCATATTTCCAGTCTGAGGGTAGCTCCATCTTCTCGGCGATCCACGCGGCCGTACCTTCCTTCAGGATCGCCTCCTCGCGTTCGCTCAGATCGTCCTTGCCCTCCGCGTTGCGTTGCTTCAGCGCGATCTCGCGTTGGATGGCCTCGGTGCGGTCAGCGTAGGCGCGCAGCACGTCCTCGTTCATGCGCGTGCGTCCGAGCGCCGTGTACGTGAGCAGCACGACATCGAATTCGCCGGCCTGGAAGCGGGTCCACTTCTGGGCGCGCTCCTCGGGCGTGTCGTTCTCGCTGGTCAGGTGCCCCTTGCGCGGGCCGCGCGAGATCACCTTACGCTTGGAGCCGATCACCGCGATCCGATAGTCGGGGAGCACCCGCCGGATGTCAGCCTCCCACTTCCAGATGATCGAGTTGGGGATGAGCACGACGGGGCGCTTGACCCAGCCCTCCTGCCGGGCGCGCGCCGCGCGATGGGCAGCGGATCGGCGGGCCAGATGGGCGTGACGTAGCCGCGAAACAGGCGATTGTAGGTCTCCTCGATGCGGTTGCGCAGGCCCTCGTCGCCGCCCAGCCAGACGCGGAAGTCGCTCTCCCAGCTCTCGGCCTGCTTGAGGCGGACCTCGTCGATGTCGTCGCTCTGCTTCTGCTTCTTGGGCTTGAAGAGGGTGCGGTCGTGGTTCATCCAGCCGATGCAGGACAGGGTCTCGGGCGCGACGCCGCGCAGGTTGCGGTCCAGGTCGCCGTAGTCGCGGTCTTCGAGGGTCACGAGGCCGTTGATGCGGTCAAGGACCACGGGCGGTAAGGTGCTGCCGTGCTTCTTCTGCACCCGGGCGTTGAGCCAGCCCTGGACGATGTCGAGCGGGATCCAGCCCTGGCGTGGGGAGAGGCCGTCGATCTCCTCGTAGGTGGCGGGCCGGATGGCGCCCAGCAGCGCGCGGGCGTGAGCGGCGGCGATGGCGTCGCCCTGGTCCGCCAGCGTCTTCGCCCGGTCGTAGCGCGGCCAGAGGTGGCCGCTCAGGTAGTGATCGCGGGGCAGCAGCGGGCCTGTACCGGAGCGAGCGTCGCGGTCCCAGAACCAGCCGCCCTGGACCAGCGCGTCGACGGCGGCGCGAGCGATGAAGGGGCTGGTGTTGTGCTCGCGCCAGGCCGTCTCCAGCTCGGGCAGGGTGAGGGCGCGGCGAGACTGGAACAGCCACTCGGCGA
>CAZKWG010000239.1:0-10093 GCA_964556105.1 uncultured Enterobacterales bacterium
CAAGGGCAAGAAATGTCCGCCGGGCGTGGGCGGCCGTCATCCCAACGCGCAGCGCCGCCCGCTGGAGGTCTCGGCCGAGCAGATCGTCCCGGTCGGGCCGCTCAAGGCCGGCGCCGCCGCGCGCGTCTTCCGAGCGAGGGCCGCCGCGCGCGGCGTGGTCCTGACGGACGAGGATCGGGCGCTGGTGGACGACGTCGTCAGCGCGGTGGACGGCCTCCCCCTCGCGCTGGAGCTCGCGGCCTCGCGCGTGGGGATGCTCGGCCTCGGCGGTCTGCTCGAGCGCCTCCGCGCCCCGCTCGAGGTCCTGCGTGCCAACCGACTCGACCTGCCCGAGCGCCACCGGTCGATCCGCGCCGCCCTGGAGCTGTCCTGGTCGGCGCTGGATCCCGAGGAACGGCGCTTTCTCTCCGGCTGCTGTGTGTTCCGCGCTCCCTTCCGGATCGAGGACGCCGAGGCGGTCGTGCCGGGGCCGGACCACCACGGTCCTCCTGCGCTCGATCTCGCGCAGGCGATCATCGACGCCTCTCTGGTCCAGACCGTGAATGACGGGGGCCGGCGCCTCCTGCGGCCCTATGTGGCCGTGCGAGAGCTGGCCGTCGAGCTGGGAGACCCGACCTGGATCGAGGCCGTCCGCCACCGCCACCTGAGCTGGCTGGCCGGCATGAGCGCCGGCCTGGAGGCGGGGGAGGAGCCTGGCCCCCGCGCCCAGCGGCTGCTCGGCCCGCTGCTGGAGGACGGCGCGCAGGCCCTCCGCTTCGGCGTGGAGCACGGCCGCCTTCAGGACGCCGCGCGCGTGGCCGCCTGGCTGGTCCCGGTGATGGCGCGCCGCGGCGCGGGGCTGAGGGCACTAGAGTTGCTAGCTTTCCTCGGTGAGCCGGAGGCGCCGGAGATCGCGCTCGCGCTGACCCTGCTCCGGGCCCTGGTCTACACGCGCGGGATCGCCCCCGAGCGAGCGCCCGCCCTCTTCGAGCGGGTGGCGGATCAGGCGGCGCTGGCGGGTCGCGCAGACGTCGAGCTCCAGACGCTGATCTACTGGGCGAACACGGCCATCAGCCGAAACGTCACCCTGGCGCGGTCGATCCTCGCGCGGGCCGCCGCGGCGCTCCAGCGCGCGCCCAGGCCGGCGAGCAGCGCGATCCTGCTCAGCTTGGAGGCGCAGCTTCGCGCCTTCGAGGGCGACACCGAGGCCGCCCGGCGCGGCGCGGCGCAGGCTTTGGAGCGGCTGAGCGCGCTCGACCAGGGCTGGTGGGTGGCGCGGACGATGCTGGACCTGGCGGAGATCGACCTCCAAGAGCATCGTTTTGCGGACGCGGAGCGGCAGGTCCTCCGCGCGCTCGAGATCTACGAGCAGGCGCAGGCGCCCGCCGCGGTCGATCACGCGCTCACCTTCCTGGGTGTGATCCGCCAGGGCCAGGGGCGCCTGCCCGAGGCGCTCGAGCTCTACGGCGGGCTGCGCGTGCGCGCGCGGCGGGCCGGCAATGTGCAGCTCGCGCAGTCCCTGGCCCTGAACATCGGCGGGGTGCTCGGCGACCTGGGCCGCCTGGAGGAGGCGTCCCAGGCCTTCGACGAGTCCCTCTCGCTGGCGCGCGAGCAGGGGAACGCGGTGCACGAGAGCCTGAGCCTGATCCGCCTCGCCGGCGTGAGCTGGCGGCGCGGTCGCTGGGCGGCGGCGCGCGCGCAGCTCCTCGCGGCGATTCAGAGCTCCCAGGGCGCCGGCCGGCCGATCCTCGCGGAGACGGCGCGCATCGAGCTCGGCCACCTCGGGCTCCTGACCGGCGCGTGGTCGGAGGCCGAGCAGGCGCTCGCTGAGGCGCGCACGAACCTGGAGCTCCTCGAGCAGACCCGCTCCCGATCCGAGCTCGCCCGGGCGATGTGGGCGGAGGCGGCGGGCCAGCTCGGGCGCCCCGACGCGCTCCGGGAGGCCGCCGCCGCCGTCGAGACCCTGCGCCAGACCTGGCCCGACGAGGGGCTGGCCCGCGGGCTCAGCTCGCTCGGCCTGCTCTGTCTGGCGGCAGGGAAGGTCGAGGAGGCGCGCGCGCATCTGGCCGAGGCCGACGCGATCCGCGCTGCGGCGGGGGACACCGACGGGGACCTGGCGCGGGACGTGGCCAGGCTGCGGGAGCGGCTCTCTCCGTCGGAGGTGACGTAGCGGGTGCCCGGGTCGACGCCGAATCGGCCGATCTGGGGACCCCGATCTGGGGCCCCGATCTGGATCTGGGGTCTGACCTTACCGTGGAGCTCCCCGACGACGGGCTCGACCTGGACTGCGACGGCGAGGACGCGAGCGCCGCGCACACCGGAGAGACGGGTGACACCGGCTCCCCCGACTCCCCCTCGGGCGACGACAGCGCCCCCACGACCTCGCCCTCGCCCTGATCCGGCGCCGCGACCGGCGACCTGACCGCAGAGACGCGCCGGGAAGGGCGAGCTTTGCAAGACTCTGACCCGGGAGGCCATCCGGTTCTGGTATCCAGGACGGGCTCAAGCCCGCCTCTTAGAGGTCCAATGCGAAAGCCCCCCCGCCGCCCGCGCTTTTTGAGCCCTCTCTTCCTCACCACGGCGCTCCCCCTCGGTCTGCTCGCCTGTGCCACCAGCTCACCCGAGGTCGAGCCCCTTCGCGAGCTCGGCCAGCCCTTCTGGCGGGACGAGGGCGACTGGGCCACGACCGTCCCGGCCCGCGGGCTGAGCGCGCGCATGGAGGGCGGGATCGCCGTGTTGAGCCATGGCGAGGACGAGCTGCAGATCCTCACCGCGCGCATCGGGCGCGATGAGGCTAATAATATTAGTTTTGATCGACCCACCCCCGGCCCCTGCCTGGACGATCGCCAGACCCCGCGCGGCGACTGCCTGCGCCCCCTCGACGCGCGCGCCGGGACCGTCCTCGAACGCTGGATCTCCAGACCCGACGGCCTCCAGCAGGGATGGTTCCTGGAGCAGGAGCCCGAGGGCACCGGGCCCCTGGCGGTGGAGCTCGACCTGCTCGGCGCCGAGGCGCAGGTCACGACGGACCGGATCACCTTGACCTTCGCGCCCGACCGCTCCATCCAGATCGGTGAGCTCCAGGCCTGGGACGCACGCGGGCGCGAGCTCCCCGCCTGGTTTGAGGCCACCAGCTCGGGCTTCGCCGTGCGCGTGGACGACCTGGAGGCCACCTACCCCGTCACCATCGACCCGCTCTACACCACCCCCGCCTGGTCGCTCGAGGAGGACGTGCAGCTCCTCGAATTCGGGGCGAGCGCGGCCGGCGCGGACCTGGACGGCGACGGCCTGGAGGAGGTCATCGTCGGCGCCAGCGGGGCGCTGGACGGAGAGGGCCGGGTGTACGTCTACGTGCACGCGTCGGGGCGCTTCGGGTCGGCGACCCTGGAGATCGACGGCCTGGGCTGGGTGGTCGGCGCGCCCGGCGACTTCGACGGGGACGGCGACATCGACCTCCCCATCGGCGACCCCGAGGAGGCCGACGGCCAGGGGCAGATCACCCTCTGCGAAGGCAGCGCCGGCGGACCCGGCGACGACTGCACGCTCACCCTGGACGGCGAGGCCGCGGGCGACGCCTTCGGGCAGCTCATGGTGAGCGCGGACGTCAACGGCGACGCCTACGACGATCTGGTCGTAGGCGCCCCCGGCGCGCTGGACGGGGCGGGCTCCCTCTACGTGTTCCACGGCTCGGCCAGCGGCCTCTCCAGCTCGCCCGACCTGCAGATCGACGGGGGCGCGGCGGACGACGCGCTCGGCACCTCGCTGGACCGCGCGGGGGACGTCGACGCCGACGGCTACGACGACCTCATCGTGGGCGCCCCCGGCGCTGACGTGGCCTACGTCTTCGTCGGGAGCGCCGCCGGGCTGGACCGCGCGGGGACCACGCTCAGCGGCGCCGCCGGCTCCCGCTTCGGCGCCAGCGTCGCGGGAGCCCGGGACCTGAACCGCGACGGCTACGATGACGTCGTCGTGGGCGCGCCCGCGCTCGAGTCGGCCTACACCTTCCACGGATCGGCCAGCGGCCTCTCCACCACCGCTGCCGCCACCCTCGTCCCGCCGAGCTCCGGCAGCTCGTCCTGGGAGGGCTTCGGCAAGAGCATGGGCTCGGGCACCGACTACGACGGCGACGGCTACGACGACATCGTCGGCCACGAGGACAGCTCGGTCAGCACCAGCGACCGCGTGCTGCTCTACCGCGGCTCGTCCACGGGGATCACCAGCACCACGCCCCGGGGGGAGACCCTCAACGCCGTCGTGACCCCGGTCATCGGCGCGGTGGACGTGAACGGGGACGGCAGCGACGACATGCTGTTCAGCAGCACCAGCACGCTGTCGGCCGGCGGCGCGGCCATCGTGTTCACCCGGTACAGCGCGCGGAGCGGCTTCAGCCGGATGGAGATCGCGAGCCCCTCTCCAGACAGCATGGGCTACGGCGGTCAGGCCGCGGCCCTCGGCGACGTCAACGGGGACGGCTACGCCGACATCCTGGTGGAGCTGGACGAGGGATGGGGGCTGTTCTACGGATCGGCCAGCGGCCCGGCGACCGAGCCGGATCTCAGCTTCTCCTTCGCCAGCGGCACGCTGTTCAAGAGCTCCCTGCCCATCAACGGCGGCTGCGACCTGAACGGGGACGGCTACGACGACCTGGTGGTCTCGACGGAGGAGGACGACGCCTACACCCTGGAGATCCACCTGGGCAGCGCGGACGGGCTCACAGAGGCGGCCTCCATCGAGCGCACACTGGACACCCGCTGGAAGGGGCGCTGCGTGGACGACATGGACGACGACGGGCTCGACGACGTGGTGTTGTTGGGAGACTGCGACACCACGGTCTTCGACGTCCCGGACACCGCCGACGACGACACGGGCGGGAGCGGCACTACCTGCCTGCGCCTCCTGCCGGGGGACGCCGACGGCGTGGCCGATGACCCGGACGACCCGGTCTCGATCACGACCTGGGACCTCGCGCTCCGACACCTCTCCAGCGCGGGCGACGTCAATGGGGACGGGATCGGCGATCTGGCCATGAGCGCGGTCAACAACAACGCGGAGTACTCCAGTGTCTGGGTGCTGCACGGATCCACGGACGGGATGGAGAGCTCTCCGAGCTTTACGTTCGGTGCCACCGAGGCCAACTGGGGCAGCGAGCTCTCGCGAGGCGGCGACCTGAACGCCGACGGGTACGGAGACCTCCTCGTGGCCTGCACGTACTACGGCAGCGGATCACCGAGCATGATCCGTATCTTCTACGGCTCCGCCGACGGTCTGAGCACCTCGGACTACAGCCACCTCAACTACGATGAGTGGGACGACGACACCCTCTCCGGCGATCCCCTCGTGACCACCCTCGGGGACCTGGACGGTGACGGCTACGACGACGTGGTGTTCGGTGGTCTGGAGGACCGGTGGGAGAGCTCGAAGGGAGGGGGGGTGTTCAGCTCCTACGGGAGCGCGGACGGCGTCTCTGACGAGCTTGGAGACGGCTTCTTCCCCTTCGATGACCCCACCGCGTCGCAGGCCATCGACAGCATGGTCGCCGCGGGGGACGTCAACGGCGACGGCTACGCGGACCTGCTGACCTGCAGCGACAGCCGATCCGCCACGCTGCCCAACGGCCACTACGATCTGTTCTACGGCTACCACGACGTGGACGGGGACGGCATCCCTGCCAGCGAGGACTGCGACGACACCGACCCGCTGGCCGAGGAGAGCACCTTCTACCTGGACGCCGACGGGGACGGCTACGGCGACGCGGCGGCGGCGGCCGGGGCCTGCGATCTGCCCGAGGGCTACAGCGCCTCCGACGCGGACTGCGACGACGCGGACGCAGCCTACCACCCCGGCGCCACCGAGAGCTGCGACGATCCTGCAGACTACGACTGTGACGGGATCACCACCTACGCCGACGCCGACGCCGACGGCTGGGCCGAGTGCGTCGAGTGCGACGACGCGGACGGAGACGTCCACCCCGACGCCGACGAGACCTGCGACGGCGTGGACCAGGACTGCGACGGCGAGACGGACGAAGACGCCGCCGACGCCCTCTCCTGGTACCGCGACGTGGACGGCGACGGTTACGGGGACGACGCGGACCTCACCCTCTCGTGCACAACCCCCGATGGATACGTCGCGCTGAGCGGAGACTGTGACGACGCGGACGCGGCCTACCATCCGGGCGCCGCCGAGAGCTGCGAGGAGCCCACCGACTACGACTGTGACGGGATCACCACCTACGCCGACGCCGACGCCGACGGCTGGCCCGCCTGCACGGAGTGTGACGACACGGTATGGAACATCCACCCCGGCGGCGTGGAGACCTGCGACGGCGTGGACCAGGACTGTGTCGGCGAGATCGACGAGGACGCCACCGACGCCAGCACCTGGCATCCGGACTCGGACGGCGACGGCTACGGGGACTCGGAGGTCGAGACCAGCGCCTGCGCCGCGCCCGAGGGCTACATCGCCGACGGCTCCGACTGCGACGACGCCAGCGCCAGCGTCCACCCGGGCGCCGTGGAGCTCCCCGACGACGGGCTCGACCAGGACTGCGACGGCGAGGACGCGAGCGCCGCGCACACCGGCGAGACGGGTGACACCGGCTCCCCCGCCGAGACCGGTGACACCGGCTCCCCCGACTCCCCCTCGGGCGACGACAGCGCCCCCACGACCCCGCCCGACACCGGATGCGCCGCCAGCGGAGAGAAGGCGGACGGCGGATGCAGTGTGGCCGGCGGCAGGGCCGACGCCGCGGCCCTCCTGCTCGCCCTCGCCCTGATCCGGCGCCGCTCCCCGCGAGGACGGGCTTTGGAGACGAAGCGCGAAGCGTCCGAGCGACAGTACTAATTCTGCAGACAAATAGTTTACAATATCCGTCTCGCGGATACCTGAACAGGCATGACGTCTCGCCGTGACGCACGCCAGCTCTCGCAGACCGCCCAGGAGGAACTTCGGTTCCGGGCGGTGGACATGGTCCGCTCGGGGCTGACCCAGACCCTCGTCGCCCAGATGTTGGAGGTGTCGCGGGTCGCGGTCAACGGCTGGGTTCGGCGCGCGGAGGAGGAAGGAGACGATGCGCTGAAGAAGGGGAGGCGCGGGAACCCGAGCGGGCCCGTCCTGAAGGGTCCACAAGCTGCGATCATCTGCAACATCATCCGGGATCAATGCCCGGATCAGGTGAAGCTGCCCTTTGCGCTCTGGACGCGGGAGGCGGTCCAGAGACTGATCCTGGAGCGGTTCGGGATCGAGCTCGCCCTGCGCACGATCGGCGACTATCTGGCGCGTTGGGGCTTCGCGGTCCAGAAGCCGGCGGTGCGGGTCTACGAGCGCAACGACGCGGCCGTGCAGCGCTGGGTCAACGAGGTGTACCCCCTGATCGCGGCGCGCGCGAAGGAGGAGGGTGCCGGCATCTGGTGGGGCGATGAGACAGGACTGAGATCGCTGCATTACACTGGGACGAGCTACAGCCCCCGGGGCAAGACGCCGGTGACGCGGGGGAGTGGAAGGGTCTTCGGCTGCAACCTCTTCTCGGCGATCACGAACAAGGGCGAGCTGGCGTTCCGGGTCTATGAGGGCTCGTTCAACGCGATGGTCTTCCAGGACTGCATGACGCGCCTCATCGAGCACGCCGCTGGCCGAAAGGTGTTCCTTATCCTGGACAATCTCAGGGTTCACCACGCCAAGGTCTTTCAGCCCTGGCTCCAAGAGCACCGCCACATCATCGAGCTGTTCTTCATCCCGTCTTACAGCCCCCACCTCAACCCCGATGAGCTGCTCAACCACGATCTCAAGGCCAACGCCGTCGGTCGCAAGCGCGCCCGAAACAAGGAGGAGCTGGTCGCGAATGTCACGAGCCACCTGGAGGCCAGGGCGGCGACCCCTCAGATCGTCGCGAACTTCCTCAAGAAGAGGCATGTGAGCTATGCTGCCTGAATGGTGCCTGCTTGGTTGCTGGGGTAGTGACACCTATCCGCTGAGCGGTTTTCAATCGGCTTTTTCGGGGCTCGAGGTGAATGGGCAGCAGTCGGACGATCTGGCAGATGCCTCGTTCGTCGATGAGGCGACGCTCAACACCAATGTGTCGAATAGGGACGACCTCTATTATTTCGTCAACAATGCATCGTCCGCCGAGGTGCTCATTCTGCTCGCACTGGACCTCGACATCAAGATCAATTCCATCTGTTTGGACGGAGCGGACCAGACCTTTGCAGATACGTTCGTGGACGCCTATGGCCATTCCGTCCCTATCGCCATCGACTTCGAGGGTACGACCTCCAAGTACCTGGATATTGGTGCCTTTGACGAGCACGGCCTGAGGTGGGAGTGATGAGCGCGATGAAACTCTGTCTCGGCCTCGTCGGCCTCATCTTCACCTGCTCGTGCCCAGGGAGCGGCCCGCAGGACAAGCCTGCTCTGGAGACGTCGACCGGAGACACGGACACAAGCGACACCTCCGCCGAGTCCTGCACATCGACACCCTGGCACCTCGATCTGGACGAAGACGGGTTCGGCGATCCTGACACGGATGTGGTCTGGTCCTGCGACGCCGTCGAAGGTCGGATCGCAGACGGAGCCGACTGCGACGACATGGACGCGAGCAGGTATCCCGGCGCCCCTGAACTGTGCATGGATGGGCACCCCAACGACTGTCTGGACACAGACGGGACATTGGCGTTGGCGGCCTGCCCTCCCGAGGGTCCGTTTCCTCTGGACGGCGCTGACGCCAAGCTGTTGGGTGAAGATACCTCCGACAGGGGCGCTGCAGGATCGTACCTCACCGGCGTTGGAGACATGGACGGTGATGGCCACGACGATTTACTGATCTCGATAGCCAACGTGTGTAGCGGCGCGCTGGTACTGGGTCCTGTCTCTGGGCGTTTCGACCTGGCGGAAGCCCAGGCGTGGTTTACGGACTACAGTTACTTGAAGGTCAGACCCGCGGGTGACATGGACCTGGACGGATACGGCGACCTGGTGGCCGGTGAACCCGATGAGACGCACTCGGCGTGGGTCATGGACGGACCCTTCGCCGGCGAAGTCAGCGTGGCAGTCTTTCCAAGCGTGTTCAGCGACTACATCGGAGATGTTGCAGGCACCTGGTACGATGTAGACGACAATGCGGGCAGTGAGGTCGTCGTCCCAGGTGATCTGAACGGGGACGGTTGGCAGGACCTCATCGTGGGCGCGCCGGCCTATACGGAGGCTGTTACCGACAGCACGGAGGGTTATTGTCCGGATGAGAGCGTGGATTCAGCAGAAGGCTACGCGGTGGGGGCGGCGTACGTCGTGTACGGTCCCGTGACGGCCACGGGGTCGCTCTCGGAGGCCGACGGGCTGCTGATCGGGGAGAGCACCGAGGACTCCGCCGGATATCGTCTGGCTCATGTTGGAGATCTGGACGGGGATGGGCTGGATGACGCCTTCGTCGGTGCTGGTTGGCAATGCGAAGGTGGAGAGCAAGCCGGCGCAGCCTATGTGGTCCTGGGTCCGGCTTCGGGCGTGCGCTCGTTGGCGGACGCCGACATGAAGCTGATCGGCGCGCCTGGGGATGGGCCGACGATGGTGATCTCTGGCGCGGGTGACACCAATGGAGATGGCTATCCGGATCTCCTGGTGGGCACGAGTCACAACGAAGCCGCGGGCAGCGGCGCTGGCCGTGCCAACCTGGTGCTGGGCCCACCGGGCGCGGATCGGTCACTTGGGGGCGCCGACGCGCACTGGGTTGGAGAGCGGATCGCCAGCGTTGGCATCTCCGTCTCCTCCGCCAGCGACATGGACGCCGATGGCATGGGCGATGTCTTGATCGGCGCGAACAACCACCTGTATGATGAGGAGGCGTATCCATCTGAAGACGGAGAGGGCGCCACGGCGCTGACCTATGGCCCCATCGAAGGGACGCTCCAGTTCGCGGACTTGAAGACCGTCTTCCTCGGGCCAAACATCGATGACAAGGCGGGCACCTCCGTCGCCTCCGCAGGCGACGTCGACGCCGACGGTCGCGCCGACCTGCTCATCGGCGCACCCTACGACGACGAGGCCGGCGAGAACGCCGGCGCGGCGTACCTCATCCTGGGCGGCGGCGCGTTCTTGAACGGCGGATATGGGCCTTGAAGGCAGG
>CAZKWG010000240.1:0-10093 GCA_964556105.1 uncultured Enterobacterales bacterium
GTCCGGCGGGCCTCTTCGCGGCGCTGCGCCTCGGCGAGGCTGGCGCGCCCGCGCTGCTCCTGGAGCGCGGTGGTCCTGTGGACGAGCGGGCCGAGCGCGTGCGGCGCTTCTGGCGGCACCGCGAGCTGGATCCCGAGACCAACGTGGTCTTCGGCGAGGGCGGCGCGGGCGCGTTCTCGGACGGCAAGATCTACACCCGCAGGCGTGACGGCGAGCTGGGCTGGATCTTCCGGCGCCTGGTGGACATGGGAGCGGACCCGGAGATCCTCGAGGAGGGATGGGCACATCTCGGCACGGATCGCATCCGCGAGCTGCTGCCTCGCCTGCGCGCCCGCCTGGGCGAGCTCGGGGTGGAGTTCCGCTTCCACGCCCGCGTGGACGAGCTGCTGGTCGAGGAGGGGCCGACCCGCCGCTGCGTGGGCGTGCGGCTCGCGGGCGGCGAGATCGTCCACGGGGGCCCGGTGATCGTGGCGGCGGGGCACTCGGCGCGCGACGTGTGGGCCTGGATGCTCGCGGCCGGGGTCGCGGCCGAGCAGCGCCCCATCCACATCGGCGCGCGCGTCGAGCACCCGCAGCGGCTCATCGACGACGGGCTCTACGGGCAGAACCGCGGCGAGCTCCCGCCGGCGAGCTACCGCCTCACCAGCCGGCCTGCGGATGCCCGCGCCGCCCACACCTTCTGCATGTGCCCGGGCGGGACCGTGGTCGCCGCGAGCAACCACCCGGGCCGCGTCGTGGTCAACGGCATGAGCTACTCCGGCAGGCGCGCCTGGTTCGCCAACAGCGCGGTGATCGTCGAGGTTCACCCGGAGGATTACCCAGGCGCCGATCCGTTGGCCGGGATGCGCTTTCAGGACGCCATCGAGGCGCGCGCCTTCCAGGTGGGCGGTGGCGATCTGCGGGCGCCGGCCCAGCGCGTGGTGGACCTGCTCGCCGGGCGCGAGAGCCAGGAGATCGGCCGCACCAGCTACACCCAGGGGGTGACACCGGCGGACCTGCGCGAGGTGCTGCCAGCGCCCCTGATCGAGGGGATGATCGCGGCGATCCGCCACTTCGACACGCGCATCCCGGGGTTCGCGGGGGCGGAGGGGGTGCTGATCGCGCCGGAGACCCGCACCACCGCGCCGCTGCGATTCCTGCGGGGGGAGGACCTGAGCTCGCCCACGCTGGCGGACCTCCTGCCCGTAGGCGAGGGGGCCGGGTACGCCGGAGGAATCGTCAGCGCCGCCCTGGATGGCTACCGGGCGGCGAACGTCTTGATCGAGCGCTTCTGCCCGCGGGCGAGCTAGCCGCCTAGCGGAACGAGAACTGCGGGTTCGAGGTGTCGGAGAGGTCAACCTTCGCCCGCACCTCCGTGCCGGCGTCGCGCCCCGGGCAATTGGTCTTGTCGATGGTCCAGCTCAGCGAGGCGACCGTCGCCGAGTCGGCCGGGTCCATCTTCCAGCCGCCGGACTCCTGGCACTCCATGCGCTCGTCGTCGATCTCGACGTAGCCTTCGGCGGCGAAGGTTCCGTCGGCGCCGAACTTCAGCGTGCTGTACTTGAAGGTCGCGCCCGACGCGCCCGACGCGGAGAAGTCCTTGACGGTCATCCCGACGAGGGCGCGCGCGAAGGACTGGCTGGCGCTGTCCTCCGGAGCGCCGCTCACCTTGGAGGGGGCGCTCTCGGTCGTGGCAGAGCCGGCGTTCGAAGGAGGAGCCTTCTCTCCACAGGCGACGAGGGCGAAGAGCAGGGGGAGCGCGCGCAGCATAGGGACCTCCAGCGAAGAAGGGCCTCCTAACACGTTCAGGTCCGCGTCGCCACCGCGCAGGGGCGGCGGCTGGAGAAGACGGATAGGCGGAGGTAGGAGGTCTGGTGCGGGCCCGACTGGCGATCCTCATCCCCTGCTACCTCGGGCTCAGCGTGCTCACGACCTGGCCCGCGGCGGCGCGTATCGGGGCGGCGGTGCCCGGCTCGGCGAGCACGGACCTCTGGGATGGGCTCTGGTCGATCTGGTTCGTCGCCCGCGGTCTCGCCGACGGATCGCTCCCGTTCGCGACGAAGCTCCTCGATCATCCCTGGGGCGGGACGCTGGTGGTGGCGGACCCGCTCGGCGCGCTGCTGGCGACGCCGCTCGTGCTGACGCTGGGCCTCGCGGCGGCGGGGACGCTGCTGGTGCTGGGGCAGCTCACCTTCTCCGGGGTCGCCGCGCATCGCCTCGCCGAGGAGGTGATCGCGGCGCTGCAGGGCGAGGAGCAGGCGCAGCGGGCTGCCTGGGTGGGCGGCGTGGCCTACGCTACCGCCCCGGTGCTGCTCGCGGGCGTCCACAACGGGAACACCGAGTCCTACGCCGGGGGCTGGGTGGCGCTCTCCGCGCTGGCCTGCTGGCGGCTGGCCATGCGCGGCGGGGCGGGGCGCATGCTCGCGGCGGCCGTCGCGCTGGCCCTGGCGGCGATCGGCTCCTGGTACGGCGGCGTGGTGGCGTTCCTCCTCGCGGGAGCCCTGGTGGTGCTTCCTCCCCCGGGGGCGCGGAGCGGCTTGCGCGGGCGAGCGGGGGCGCTGCTCCTCGGGCTCTGCCTGGTGGCGCCGCTGGCGATGGGCTTTCAGCAGGCGGCGACATCAAAGGACAATCTGGTTGGCATCAAGGATGATCGCGAGACCGCGCTGGTCCGGCGGACGACGGGGCCGGCCGATCCGCTCGCCTACGTGATCCCGGGGGACTACCGCTCCCCCGACTTCCGAAAGATCTCGCGCTATGGCGAGGACTTCGTCCACAGCCCCTACCTGGGCCTCGTGCTCCTCGGGCTGTGCGGCGTGGCCTTGAGGCGCGGGCGGCAGGGGCTGGGCGCGCTGCTGCTGGCCGCCCTGGCGAGCTTCCTGCTGTCCCTGGGGCCGGTGCTGGCGCGCGGCGGGATGGCGGTGATCTTCCTGGACGAGCGGGCCTTTCCCTTGCCCTATCTCCTGGTGGAGCGCCTGCCTGGGTTCCGCTCGCTCTCCCTGCTCTGGCGCCTGGGGCAGGGCCCAGCCCTCGTCGCCGCGGTGCTCGGCGCGCTGGCGCTGCGCGGGCGCTCCGGTCGTCTGATCGCCGGCGCCTGCCTGGCGATCGTGCTGGAGGTCCGGCTGCTGAGCCCGCTGGCCGGGCTGCCCGATCTGGCGGAGGTGACGGTCTCTCCTGCCATCGTCGCGCTCGCGGACGCGCCCGCGGGGGCGGTGATGAACTTCCCGGTGGTGGGAGGTCGGGGCTACCTCTACGAGCAGACGGTGCACGGGCAGCCCCTGGCGGGGACGCTGAACTTTCCGAACAACGCCGCCTCGCGCGCCGTCTGGCAGGCCCTGCTGGACGGCGCGGCGGGGAGCCCCGAGGCCCTCCTGCAGCGCGCGGCGGCCCAGGCGCGCAAGAAGGGGATCCGCTACGTGGTCGTCCATGAAGATCCTCGCGCACGGCCAGACATGCACGACGCGGCCGTGCGCGCGCTCGGCGCGGCGAAGGCTCCGCTCTGGGAGGGGGCGGCGCCCGCCCCGGATGATCCGGGGGCGACCGTGAACGTGAAGGTCTACGCCCTGTGGTGATCCGCTGCCTCCGCTTCCCCGCGCCGCGCGCGCCGGAGGGCCTCTCGGGACCTGCGGGCGCCCTGCCTTGCCTGGGGGCCACCTTGGCGGAGCGGCAGGAAGAGGCGGTGCGGCGGGTCGGGCTGGCCTTCGGGCCGGATGACCCGGCGGCGGGTCGCGTGTTGATCCGCGAGGACGCGCTGGTGAGGCCCGAGGCGATCGCGGCGTTGATCGCGGCTGGAGAGGCCGCGGGGAGGGACCTGTGCTGGGGCGTGGACGGCCAGGCGGGGGAGCTCGCGGGGCGTCTCTGCCTCGGGCTCCCCGCCGAGCCGCTGCTGGTCTGGCTCGCGCCCGGGGGAGCCATGACCGAGGCGCGCGTCGCCGCGTCCGAGCAGGTGAGGCTGCCCTCTCAGGAGCGCGCCCTGCCCATCCCGCTCTCGGTGGACGGCGCCCCAGCCAGCCTGCCGGTCACCGATCGCCTCGTGCTGCCCATGGGGCACTGGTGCCAGGCGCTCTGGGCGAACCTGCTCGGTCTGGGGCCTGCGCTCTGGCAGGGGATCCTGGGTAGAAACCCGGTCGTCGCGCTCCTGCGGCTCGCGTTCGCCGCCCTGCGCGCGCGCTCCCTGCGGCCGGAGCGGCTGCTGGGCAAGGTGCTGCGGCGGGGACGGGGCTGCAGCGTTCACCCCGCGGCGGTGGTGGAGGGCTGCTGGCTGGGCGACGGCGTGCAGATCGGCGCGGGGGCGGTCGTGCGCGGCTCGGTGCTGGGCGACGGCGCGATCGTCGAGGATCAGGCGCTGGTCGAGGGCTGCTCGCTCGGGCCGCGGGCGCGGGTGCAGCGGCAGGCGATGGTGAAGTACAGTGTGCTCGCCGAGGGCTGCGCGTTCGGCGGGACGATGCAGCTCGGCGTGCTCGATCGGGGTGCGGTGGTGAAGCACAGCGCGGTGCTGATGGACATGGCCTGGGGGCGCCCGGTCAACGTCGTCGTGGGCGACACGAAGGTGGAGGCGCCCTTCGGGCTGCTGGGCGTCTGCGTGGGGGAGGGGAGCACGCTGGGCGCGGGCGTGCAGGTCGCCCCTGGACGGGCTGTCCCGTCGGGGCTGGTGATCGTGTCGGGGGGCGGATCGCTGCTGCGTCGGCTCCCCAAGGGCGTCCGGGGCCTGGTCGAGGTCCGGGACGGGGAGCTGGTGCAGCGGTGACGAGCTGGGAGGATCCAATCTGGTCGGACGTGTTCGCCGGCGGCTATCTCGGGCTGCTCACCCTGATGTGGGGCGGTCTGGTGGCCGGGGTGCCGCGCTGGGGCGCCCGCTGGGCGCTCGAGCAGGCCGGGCCGGAGCGGGACGCCCCGACGATCTCCATCTGCGTGCCGGCCCGCGACGAGGCGGCGAACATCGCGCGCTGCGTGCGCGCGGCGCTGGACAGCCGCTGGCCCGATCCCTCCCGGCTCGAGGTGATCGTGGTGGACGATCGCTCGACCGACGGGACGGGTGCGCTGGCGCGCGCCGCGGCGGACGGGGATCCTCGCCTTCGGGTGATCGAGGGGACGGAGCCACCGCCCGGCTGGGCTGGCAAGCCCTGGGCCTGCGCGCGGGCCGCGGGAGAGGCGCGGGGGGCGCTCCTGTTCTTTGTGGACGCGGACGTCGTCTTGCATCCCGACGCGGCGGGGGCGATGGCGCGGGCGCTGATGGCCGAGGCGCTCACCCTGATCAGCGTGTTCGGGAGCTGGTCCTTGCAGAGCTTCTGGGAGCGCGCGGTGATCCCCTCGGTGGGCTGGTTCATCCGCGGGGCGGTGGATCTGGACCGGATCAACGAGGCTGGGCGCCCCGAGGCCTTCGCCAACGGGCAGGCGATCCTGGTGTCGCGCGCGGGCTACGAGGCGGCGGGCGGACACGGCGCGGTGCGGGATCAGGTGCTGGAGGACGTGCGCCTGGCCGAGGTGATCAAGCGGCGGGGCGACCGCATCGGCCTGCGGGTGGCGCCCTGGGCCTTTCAGGTGCGCCTCTACCGCTCGCTCGCGGAGATCCTCGCGGGCTACGGGAAGAACCTCTACGAGGGCATGGGTCGGCGACCGGCGGTTGGCCTGGGGGCCGTGCTCTTCATCCTGGTGGGGACCCTGCTGCCGGTGCTGGCCCTCCTCGGCGGAGCGGTCGCGCGGACGGCCCTCGGATGGGGGGTGCCGGGCGAGGGCTGGCTGGTCTGGCTGACCGGCATCGTCGGGCTCCAGCTCCTCTTCCGCTGGCGGGTCGAGCGCCGCGACGGGCGGGACGGGAGCGCCTTCTGGACCCACCCGCTGGCGAACGTCGTGCTGGTGTGGATCCTGCTGCGCTCGGTCTTCGGCGTGCGCGCACGCTGGAAGGGGCGCGAGTTCGTCGACGGGCGCGCCAGGTCCTGAGGCCGCGGCCCGCGCGCAGCGGGCCAGCTCATCGCCAGAACGACGAACGCCGACCGGTGAGGGTCGGCGTTCGATGGTTTTTGGAGCGGGAGACGGGACTCGAACCCGCGACAACCAGCATGGCAAGCTGGCGCTCTACCAACTGAGCTACTCCCGCGTCGGCTGAGCGCCCCTCTATTAACAGGCCCTCGAAAGGTGTCAAGGGCGAGCACGCTCTCAAGAACCATCGTCTGCGGATCACGTCGTTGTTGCCGGTGCTCATCGTCTTCTGCTACTCTGATTCGAAAGGTCCCCCTCCACCCCTCTCGGACATGCGCTCGCCAACGATTCGCGCCCCGGAGCTTCCATCATGTCCCTTCGCTCGCTCTCGCTCCACAGCCTCTTTTTTGGCTCCCTCCTCGCGCTCGCGGGTTGCTCGGACACCGACAAGTCCGAGACCGGCGCGCCCACGGACACGACCGACACCTCGGACACGGACACGGGGACGCCCTCCTGGGTGGATGCCGATGACGACGGGATCACGGCCGGGGACGGCGACTGCGACGACGATGACCCCACGGTGTACCCGGGCCGCGACGAGGAGTGCAACGGCGTCGACGACAACTGCAACACCGTCGTCGATGAGGGCTATGGCGACGCCGACGCGGACGAGACCGCCGACTGTGTGGACGCCGAGGAGTGCGACGGCGTGGACAACGACGGCGACGGCCAGGCGGACGAGGACTTCGCCGATGTGGACAACAACGGCGTCGCCGACTGCGTGGGCACGGAGGCCTGCGACGGCGTGGACAACGACGGCGACGGCTCGATCGACGAGGGCTACGACGCGGACGGCGACGGCTACACCCAGTGCGGCTCGGCCTCGGGCGGCGGCACGGACGATGCGCTGACCGACTGCGACGACAGCGACGCCGCCATCAACCCGGGCGCCGAGGAGACCTCGGGCGATGAGGTCGACAACAACTGCGACGGCGCCATCGACGACGGCTTCTGGAGCGTGGGCGACGTCATCATCTCGGAGATCATGAACAACCCGGGCTCCGTGTCGGACACCTACGGGGAGTGGTTCGAGCTGTACAACGCCTCCGACCGCGACCTGATCCTGAACGGCATGAAGATCGTCTCGGGTGACAGCACCCACAGCATCGAGCCGGCGGACGGCTCGACCCTGACCCTCGCGTCGGGCGAGTACATGGTCTTCGGCATCGAAGACGACATGACGAAGAACGGCGGCGTGGGCGTCTCGTACGAGTACGACGAGATCACGCTGGGCAACGAGTCGGACGACCTGGCCATCGTGCTGGGCAGCACCACGATCGACAGCGTGGGCTGGGACGGCGGCGGCACCTTCCCCGATCCGGATGGCGCGACCCTGACCCTGGACCCCGGCTATGTGGACGCCACGCTGAACGACGAGGGCGTGTACTGGTGTGAGGCCACGGGCCCCTGGTCCACCGCGACGGACAACGGCTCGCCGGGCGGCACCAACGAGATCTGCGTCACCTTCGACCATGACTTCGACGGCTACAGCGCCGCCGAGGACGACTGCGACGACTGGGACGACACGATCTACCCGGGCGCCCCCGAGATCGACCCCCTCGTGGACAACGACTGCGACGGCGACGTGGAGTGGATGCCCATCGCCGACGCGGACTACGACACGTCGAGCTCGCTGTACACCTGCGACACGCTCCAGCTGGACGGCACGGGCTCCTATGACCAGGACGAGTCTGGCTCGATCGCCACCTACGACTGGGAGCTCACCAGCGCGCCCGCGGACTCGATCACGACCACCGCCGACATCGTCGAGACCAGCGACGCGAGCCCGACCTTCATCCCCGACGTCGTCGGCGACTACACGTTCACGCTGACGGTCAACGACGGCGGGACGGACTCGGTGGGCGACTCGCTGACGCTGCCCATCTCGCTGCGCCCGACGAACACGAACCCCACGGCCAACGCCGGCGCCGACCAGACCTACGCCGACTCGGACGCCTGCCAGGCGATCTCCTACGGCGTGTACTACGACTGCGACGCCTGCGCGGGCGCGACGATCACCCTGGACGCCGGCGGCTCGACCGACGCGGACAGCGACTGGATGACCTACGTGTGGGAGGTCACCTCGTACACCGATGGCCTCACCGTCGCGCTCGCCGACGAGACCAGCGAGACCGCCTCGCTGAGCATCTCCGGCGTGACCCCGACCTATGGCGAGACCACCAGCACGACGGTGGACATCCTCGTCACGGCGACGGACTGCATGGGCGCGACCAGCACCGACACCATGACGGTCACCTACACCTGCACGGGCTCCTGAGCGGCGACGGTCAGGGGCCGGCCCGGGCGCGGATGCGCTGAAGCGTGGCGCCGTGCTCGGGCAGCTGCTCGAGCGCGAGCGCATGATCCGCGCAGCGCGCCAGCCGCGCCTTGAGGTTGGCGAGCATGCCGGGGCCGTCGATCTGGTCCGGGCCGCCTGCCCCGCGGGAGAGGTCCAGGAAGAGCTGTGGCGTGGGCAATCCCCGCCGCAGCAACAGCGTGGGGAAGCGGGCCTCGCCCGTGCCGGCCAGCGCGTCGAGGAGATCGGGCATCAAGGCCGTGAAGCTCGGACGCGCGAGGGAGACCTCGAAGGCGTCGGTGACGTTCTTGAGCGCCCAGACCTGCCAGGCGCGGGCCATGGGCGCGACCTCGGGAGCCCAGGTCTCGGCGCGAGCGAGCGTGCTGGTGCGGTCGAGATCGCGGCAGGCCCCGGGCTCGCAGGGGCCATGCAGGCGGGCCGCGGAGAGGGCGACCAGGGCGTGACCGGTCGATGCGTCGCTGCGCGCGTCGGCGGTGAGCGTCTCGCGGGCGCGCTCGAGCAGGTGGCGGATCGGGTTCTGGTCCGGGCGGAGGGCCAGCTCGGCCTGGAGCGCGGCGCGGCGCTCCTTCCAGGCGGCCTGCTCGTTGTCGCGGTCAGCGGCCACCTCCTCGAGAGCCAGGGTCGTGGCGCGCTCGAGGAGCGCCCGGCCGGCGAGGCCGCGCTCGGGGTCGGAGCGACGGTCGGCGCGCGCGTCGATGAGCGCCCCGGCGGGCTCGGCCAGGAGACGATCGTAGAGGGGCGGCTCGAGCAGGCGGCCGACCGGCTCCAGCGGGATCGTGGGCCCGTCCAGCCACCCCAGCAGCACGCGGCGCTCGGCGTTGAGCAGGAGCACGCGACGGGCGTCCGCAGGGTCGAGGGGGCCCAGCCAGGCCAGCGGCTCGCGCGCGTCGGAGGGCAGGGGACGGTCATCGTTGCGCAGCGGGCCGAACCACTGAAAGAGCTGGTGGGCCGTCAGCGGGTCCAGCGCGTCGTTGACCAGGAGCTGGGTCTCCAGGCAGGCCAGCGAGGCCCCGCGGACCAGCGCGACGACGGGCGTTCCGCGCGCGCCGGGCTCGAGGGCGAGGAGGTCCTCGCCGCAGCTGCGGGACTGCCGGGCGGCGGTGGCCCAGGCCTCCAAGGGGGCGCCGCCGTCCAGCGCGCTCCACTGCCCGGGGCTGCCCGGATCGGGGCGACGGGCCAGGGGGTCGCGGCCGATCGCCGCTGCGAGGCCAGAGCTCAGGTCCGTGATCGGCGCGGCCTGCGGGGCGGGCGCCTCGGCGGTCGCCGAGGGGCGCAGGTAAGGGGCGACCTCGCGCGCGCCGCAGGCCCGCAGGAGCAGCAGCAGCGCCAAGATCAGCCTCCGGCGAGCGCGCGGTTGAGGCGGTGGATGAGGCCGGGGCCCTGGTAGATCAGGGAGGTGTAGAGCTGAACCGCCGCGCAGCCGGCGTCGAGCAGCTCTTGGACCTGCGCGGCGGTCTCCAGGCCGCCGACGCCGATCACGGGCAGGCGGCCCGCGCTGTGGCGCAGCGTGTCCAGGACCTTGCCGCGCGCCAGCGGCCAGAGGGGCGCCCCGCTCAGGCCGCCGGCCTCGCCCGTGCGCCCGGTCTGGTCGGGGCGGGTGATGGTCGTGTTGGTGGCGATGATGCCTGACACGCCGGCCTCGACGGCCTCCTCGACCGTGGCGGCGAGATCCTCGTCCGCGAGGTCCGGAGAGAGCTTGAGCAGCACCGGACACGGCGCCGCCGCGGGCACGACCCGCCCGAGCAGCCGCCGCAAGGCCTCCGTGCTCTGCAGGTCGCGCAGGCCGGGCGTGTTCGGCGAGCTGACGTTGACGACGACGTA
>CAZKWG010000241.1:0-10069 GCA_964556105.1 uncultured Enterobacterales bacterium
ACGGGGTGGACGTGCATGCTCTCGAGGGCGTCGTCGATCGCCTCCCGCGCCTCGTCGATCCGCCCCTCCTCCAACAGCAGCTGCACGATGGAGACCTGAACGAGGTGCGCACGTCGGAAGGCGCCGCTCAGCCGGGCCTCGGCCAGGGCGAGCTCCAGGCGGGTCAGGGCCTCGGCGTTGCGCCCGACCCCCTGCAGCGCCAGGCAGAGCACCACGACGATCACCCCCGCGGCCCAGCGTCGGCCGGCGGCCTGCATCTGGCGGAGCACCTCCTCGGCGCCCTCGACCGCCTCCGCGTAGCGACCCAGCCGCACCTGGAGGCGGCTGCGCTGGAGCGCCCAGGTCTGGCGCGCCTCCTGCGTCGGCTGGGTCGCGATCAAGGAGGCGATCTGGTCGGAGGCGGCGAGGGCCATGGCGGGCTCCTCGGCGATGTCGAAGGCGGTGATCGCGTTCTGCCAGGCCGCGACGCCAAACGTCAGATCGCCCGCCGCCACCGCCATGCGCGCCACGCCCCGCAGCCGCCGACCCGCCAGCGCCGCGGTAGGGCGATCCGCCATGCGCAGCGCCGTGAGCAGCCCCTCCTCACCGTCGGCGAGGGCGACCAGCATCGGCACATCCCCCGCCTCGACGCGCAGCTCGTCCACGAGGCGCTGGGCCTCGTCGTAGCGCCCGCGACGCCGCAGGTTGCCCGCGCGCCGGTGCAGGGCGTTGCAGGCGCCTTCCCTGTTCCCCGCGGCCCGGAAATGGGCGCAGGCCTGGATGAGGTCGGCCTCGGCCTCGGCCACGCGGCTCAGGGCGAACAGCGCGCGGGCCCGGATCATCAGGAGGCGTCCGCGCCCGCTCCCCGACGCGGGCAGGTGGGTCAGGGTCGCGTCAGCCAGCGCCAGCCGCTGATCGAGCGAGCCCACCGAGCTCCAGACGGCGTCCAGCGCGAGGGCGACCTCGACCAGCGCCTCGTCGAGCTCGGCCTGCGCAGGCTCCGACCGGAGGTGCTCCCAGGCGGCGTACAGATGGGCCTGCTCCCGCTCCAGCAGGCGCTGCGCGCGCACCGCCCCTTCCCCGCGCAGCGCGCGCAGCGAGCGTCGGGCCAGCGCCGCCGCCCAGGCCGCGTGGCGCGCCCGGGTCTGGGCGAGGAGGGCGGGCGCCCCGGCCTCGGCGGCGTAGGCGCGCACGCTCCACAGCAGGCGATAGCGACCATCCTCCACGACGCGCTGCACGAGGGAGTGGTCTACCAGCTCGCTCAGGGTCTGCGCGACGGGCGCTCGCCGCGGAGAGAGGACCTGCTCCGAGGCGTCCAGGGTGAAGCTGTCCGGAAAGACCGAGAGCTCGGCGAGCGTGTCGCGCGCGTCCGGGTCCAGCAGCCCCCAGGACCAGGCCAGCGCGCCACGAACCGAGGTTTGACGCGGCTCGCCATGGCCCGACCCCTCCGAGAGCAGGTCCAGGCAGCCGTGCAGGCGCGCCCGCAGATCGGCCGGGCTCAGGGCCCGCGCCCGCGCCGCGGCGAGCTCGATGGCCAGCGGGAGGCGGTCCAAGAGCTCGAGCAGGGCGACCAGCGATCCGTCCTGCTGCTCGAGGGCGCCGGTCCAGCCGGTGGCGCGCGCCCGGTCCCGAAACAGGGCGCAGGCGTCGTCCAGCCGCAGCGGGTGCAGCTCATAGACCACCTCGGCCGGGAGGCCGGGCCGAACGCGAGAGCCGAGGAGGATCTTCAGCCTGGGCGCCCTGGCCAGCAGGCCCGTGACCACGGGGATCAGGCCCTCCAGGAGGTGCTCGACCGGATCGAGCACGAGCAGCTCCACCCGGTTGGACGCCAGCGCCTCGCCGATCGCGCGCTGGAGCTCGTCCGCGGAGAGGCCGAGCGCGCTCGACCCGAGCGCGGCCCCGAGCGCCCCGAGCAGCGCATGCCCGTCGTGCACATGCTCCAGATCGCACCAGATCCCGCCCGAGACGCCGCGAAGATGCTCGCGGGCCAGGCGCGACTTGCCCACGCCGGGCGGCCCGAACAGCGCCAGCAGCCGCCGACCGCTGGCCCACAGCTGGTCGAGGGCGCGCAGATCCTCGACGCGCCCCAGGAAGGAGGTCGTCGGGGCGGCCAGCAGGGGCGTCCGAACCGGGCCCGCGGCGACGAACCGATAGCCGTCTCCCCGACAGGCGCGGACGTGGTCGGGGTTGGTCGGGTCGCGCTCGATCTTCTTGCGAAGCCGCGAGATCGCCATGTCCACGGCGCGCGTCTGCACGTCGCGCTGATAGCCCCAGACCCCGGAGAGCAGGTCCTGACGCGCGATGTCCCGGCCCTGGCGCGCGGCGAGCCAGGCCAGCAGGCGCGCCTCCAGGGCGGTGAGCGCGAGCGTCTCCCCGCCGCGCAGCACCACGCGCCGGACAAGGTCCACCTCGCAGTCCGTGAGCTGCAGCCGGCTGTTGCTGCCCGTCGAGAGCAGCGCGGTCTGGACGGCCTCCTCGAGGAAGGGCCTCGCGGCCAGGGTGACCGGCTCCAGATCGCCCGTGTCGGCGTCCGCGGAGACCTCGGCGAGGCCGACGATGACGGGGCGGTCCATCCCCGCGGCGCGCAGATGTCGGAGCCGCGTCGCCGCGAACCTCCAGGTCAACCCTACGAAGACGACCAGATCCGCATGCTGACAAGCCTGTAGATCCGGATCGACGTCGCCGACCACGGCGGCGACCCCTCCGAGCCGCGTCCTCAGCGCCGCGACCTGCGGCTGCGGTGCGGGGCCGACCACGAGGATGAGCGACAGACCTGCCTCCCGAGACCGGAACGTATCCTGAACGGGGCGCGTCGGCGCCTGCCCTTCTGTCTCGAAGCGCAACCATCGCTTGGCCCTCCCCCCAGCCGGGGCTATCCTGGCTCCATGCGCGTCCTCCTCGTCCAGCCTCCCCGTCGCTACTGGCCCTTCACCAGCGAGGGGGACAACTTCCTCCTCCAGCAGGCGCTGCCGGCCCTCGCCGCCCCGCTCCGCGAGGCGGGGATGGAGGTGCACGTCATCGACTGCATGCCGCTGCACATCGGCTGGCGCACGCTGGCCGACGAGCTCAAGCGCATCGACCCGGACGTGGTGGGCTGCGGCGAGAACCACGCCCTGTACGCCAGCGAGGCGATGCGCTTCTTCAAGCTCTGCAAGGAGGTCATCCCGCGGGCCGTGCGCGTGGGCGGCGGAGCGCACTTCACGAACCTCTCCCACCGCTACATCAGCGGCGAGAGCCCCATCGACGTGGCGGTCATCGGCGAGGGCGAGATCACCATCGTCGAGCTGTGCCAGGAGCTGGCGAAGCAGAACCGCGACCTGTCCACGGTGGACGGCATCGCCTACTGGGACGGCGAGCAGATGGTGCGCACCCGCCCGCGCCGGCTGGTGACCAACCTGGACACGCTGCCCCTGCCCGCCTACGACATGATGCCCATGCACTTGTATGGGAAGAGCAGATACCTGTTTTCCCCGGGCGGCACCACCATCCACCACAGCCGCGGCTGCGTGTCCAAGTGCAGCTTCTGCGCCTGGTGGACGACGATGGCCGACCGCAAGTACGACGAGCAGGGCAACGCCAAGCTCACCCCGCGCTGGCGCAGCAAGAGCGTGGACCGCACGTTCGAGGAGATCGAGCTCCTCTACTACAAGTTCGGCAAACGCTCCTACGTCTGGGTGGACGAGAGCTGGAACATCGACCCGCGCTTCAACCACGCCTTCGCCGAGCGCATGTTGAAGAGCGGCATGAAGACGAAGTGGTTCGCCTTCATGCGCGCCGACGGCATCGTGCGCGACGAGGAGAAGGGCATCCTGGAGGGCCTGGTGCGCGCCGGCCTCTCCCACATCCTGATCGGGGTGGAGCGGGCCGAGGACGACACGCTGGGCCTGCTGGACAAACGTTTCTACGCCGGCGGCGTGGCCGAGCGAGCCATCCAGATCTTCAAGGAGCGCTACCCAGACGTCTTCGTGCAGGCCACCTTCATCGTCGGCACCAAGGACGAGAGCCCGGCCTCGCTCGAGCGGCAGATGGCGCTGGCGAAGAAGCTGGACGTGGACTTCCCCGCCTTCCACCCCATCACCCCGGTGCCGGGAACGCCGATCTACGACGAGGCCATCCGCGAGGGCTGGATCACCGAGGACGACTTCGACGACTTCGACTGGCTCTCGCCCGTGCTGGACAGCGCCTACATGACCCGCGACGAGATCGCCGAGGCGCTGTACAAGATGAACAAACAGTTCGTGAACACGCCCTGGATGCTGCGCGGCCTGATGAGCCGCGTCCCCTACAAGCGGGACATGTACATGTGGTTCCTCAAGGTCAGCACGGCGATGGCCATCGACGCCGTCAAAGATCGCCTGAATCCGTTCAAGGTGCAGACCTACCAACAGCTCGTGACACCCGAGTGGTACGACGGGTAGAGGAGGCCGATGCGTCAGTACCACCTCAACGAGGCCACGCTGCTCACGGTGGCGCAGGGCGATCTCACCACGCTGGACGTGGACGCCATCGTCAACGCGGCGAACGAGGCGATGCTCGGCGGCGGCGGCGTCGATGGCGCCATCCACCGCGCCGCCGGCCCGGACCTGCTCAGCGCCTGCTACGAGGTGCCGCCGGTGCGCCCCTTCGTGCGCTGCCCCACGGGAGACGCCCGGATCACCCCGGGCTTCCGCCTGCCCGCCCGCTTCGTCATCCACACCGTCGGGCCCGTCTGGGGCACCCCCGACGCCGAGATCCTGCTGGGCTGCGCCTACGAGTCGTCGTTGGCCCTGGCGCGCGCCCACCACCTGAAGACCGTGGCGTTTCCCGCCATCTCCTGCGGCGCCTACGGCTGCCCGCTGGAGGTCGGCGCCGACATCGCGATCCGCGCCTGCCGCGAGCACGGGGCCGGCTTCGACGAGATCCTCTTCGTGCTCTTCGCCCCGGAGAGCTACGCCGCCTTCGTGAGCGCCGCCGAGCGGCTCTGCGGGGCGGCGCTGGAGGGGTAGCTCCGCGCAGGTGCTACCCTGATCGCATGCTCACGCTCACGCTCCTCCTCGCCTGCGCTCCACCCGACGAGGGCCTCAGCCACGGCTCGGGCCAGCACACCCTCTGCTCGCCCGGCTCCTGCGCGGGCTGCTGCAGCGCGGAGGGCGAGTGCCTGTCGGGCGGGGACGACGCGCTCTGCGGCCACGACGGCGCCACCTGCGCCGACTGCGCCGAGGTCGGCAACCATTGCGCCGATCAGGTCTGCACCAACGAGGCGCGCACCGACAACGGCATGATCGACGACAGCGCCCTGCACCTGCTGGACGACGACGACGCCGCGCGCCTGCGGGCGGATCTCATCGACCTCATCTGGGGGGCGGACGGCTTCCCCGAGGACGCGCGCCCCGACGCGGTGGAGGAGGACGTGGACGCCCCCATCCCGACCAGCGCCGCGCGAACAGATCGCCTCACGGTGGACATGGGCGAGGGCTACGTCTCGATCATCTATGTCTTCATTCCTGATTTTTTGAGCGGCGATCTGGCCATCGTCCACCAGGGTCACTCTCCAACCCTGGATGTGAGCGGGATCGACACCGCCATCGGCTGGTTCCTGGACCGCGGCGACGTGGTGCTGGCCCACTACATGCCCCTGCAAGGGGAGTACACAGGCCCCGCAGAGAGCCACGACGAGATGTTCTGGGCCTACGAGGACAGCGGCGACAGCGCGCCCATGGCCTGGTTTCTCACCCCGGTCGCCGCCAGCCTGGGCTACGCGCTCGACACCTTCACGGTAGACGACATCGTGATGACCGGCGTCTCCGGCGGTGGATGGACGACGACCGCCTACGCTGCCCTGGACCCGCGGGTGCGCTACAGCCTGCCCGTGGCCGGCTCCCTGCCGATCTACCTGCGCGAGGAGTCCGATCTGGGCGACATGGAGCAGTACTACCGCCCTTTCTACAGCGTGGCGGGCTTCCTCGATCTGTACGTGTTGGGTGGATGGGGAGACGGCCGTCACCAGACCCAGGTGCTCAACCGCTACGACTCCTGCTGCTTCTGGGGCGAACGTTACCAGGACTACGCCGAGGACGTCCAGGCGCGCGCCGCCGAGCTCGAGTCCGGAGGGTGGAGCTTCTTCCTCGACGAGAGCCACGCCAACCACGAGATCTCCGAGCACGCGCTCGAGGCCGCCTTCGGCCCGCTGCTGGACGAGGAGGGTGTACAGATCGTGGACGACCTCTCGCCCGCCTGGGGCGCTTATGTTGCGTCGGGCGACTGGACCGACTGGACGGACCAGGGCTTCGGGATGGACCTGCAGTCCGCGCCGGCCGGCACCGGGCAGGCTGAGGCGCGCTGGAGCTTCACGGTCACGCCAGGAGACTGGCAGGTCTACGCCACCTGGACGGCGCACGAGAACCGGTCCTCGAACGCGACCTATACGCTGAGCGGGGACGAGACCTGGGAGATCGCGGTAGACCAGCGCGCCGCCCCCGCCGATCTGGAGGCGAACGGCGAGACCTGGAGCCTGCTGGGCGAGGTGGCCGTGAGCGGGAGCACGCTGACCGTGAGCCTGCGGGACGACGCCAGCGGCTTCGTGATCGCGGACGCGATCCGCGTCGCGCCATCCCCAGAATAAATCTCTTCTGTCCTTATTTTTTCATCGCGACCAGCGCGGCGAAGATGGCGAGCCCGCTCACCGCCAGCGCGAACAGTGGGAACCCGTAGGTCATCACGGTCCTGGCCAGCTTCTGCCGTACGTTCGGCGTCCCCTGGGGTGGCTCGAGCACGACGCCCGGGTCGTCGGGGAGCCGCTGGTCCTGGCGCAGGAGGCGGGTGCGCTCCGGCGAGGCGCCGCGGAAGGCCAGCCAGAACACCGCGGGCGGGCGGTCCTGCATCAGGCCGGAGACGCTGGCGATGCGGGTGGCGAGCTTGCAGAAGCTGCAGGTGACGACGGCCTCGTTGCCGGTGACGGGCAGCGGCGCGCCGCAGCCGGGGCAGGAGTAGCCGAGCGAGCCCGTCAGCCCGCGGGTGTTGCCCGGCGTCCAGGGCACCGGCGCGCCGTCGGTGGCGGCGAAGACCCCGCACAGCCCGTCGTGCAGCCGCCGCGCCTCGCGGGGCAGACGGTTGTCGCGCCTCCGACCGCAGGCGGCGCAGCGGGCCTCGACCCGCTCCCCGCTCCCCTGCAGCGCGAGCGGCTCCCCGCAGGCGCAGACCGGCCGACCGGGGTGGGCGCGCAGCTCGAGCGAGCGCTGCAGCACGCTGGCGCCGCGGCGCACCTCGCCAGAGACGGCGTGCGTGCTCCACACCCGGTGGAGCCCGACCTCCTGGTAGGGGTTCTCGTCGGCGATGCTGTAGCGGGGATCGCGGGTTCGCCCCTCGGGCTCGGGGCCGCAGAGGTCGGCGACGTCGTGGGCGAAGGCGAGGGCCTCCCCCCAGCTGTCGGCGTCGAAAGCCTGCTCGAGCCCGCAGCGGGCGCAGCGCACCGTGCCGTCCAGATCGAGCCCGTCGAGCGGCGCCAGGTGGCCGCAGCCGCGGCACTGAAAGCGGCAGCGCACGCCGACCAGCGAGATCCCCGCCGGCAGATCGGGCACCCCGCGCCGTCGGGGCTCCAGCGCGCCCTCGCAGACGCCGCAGCTCCGCGCGCCTTCCAGGGCCACCGCTCCACAGGCTCCGCAGAGGTCCATCCCGTCTCCCGTCGCCCAAGGCTATGCTTGCCTGAACAAGAGGTCAACGTGCGCTTCTTCGACATCGGCCAGGAGGCCAACGGCTTCATCGCGGTCGGCCAGATCGCCACCGGGGTCTTCGCTTTCGGGCAGGTCGCCACCGGCGTCGTCGCCGTGGGCCAGGGGGCGCGCGGGGTGATCGCCGTCGGCCAGGGCGCCATCGGCGTCGTCGCGGTGGGCATGGGCGCCGTCGGGCTGATCCACTCCGTGGCGATGCTCGGCATCGGCGGGCGCGGGCTGGGCGGCGTGCTGCCGCTGACGCCCTCGCTCGGGGTGCCCTACCAGCTCCCGCGGCTGGGCGTCAGCGAGCGGGGCGGCTGGGCGCGCGCCACCCTGCGGCGGGACGAGGACGGGCGCGCGCGGCTCCAGGCCTCGGGCCTGCGCGAGGTCCGCCTGCAGGCCCGCCTGCGCGCCGCCGCCGACGCCCAGCTCGCCACGGGTGAGCCCGAGGTCTTCGCCCGCCTGGTCCCCGACGGCGAGAGCATGACCGCGGTGGAGCTGCTGCAGGTCCCGCGCAGCCGCCTGGGCTCGCCCCGCTGGTGGGTGATCTGGGCGCTGCAGTCGCTCGGGATGGTGGCGGTCGCGGCGCTGATCTGGGTGGTCTGTCTGCTGCCGCTGCTGCCCATCGTCGGGATCCGGCTGAACGTGCCGCCGGGGATGTTCCCATGATCCTGCTGATGACCCTCGCCTGCGGCGCTCCCCAGGCGGGCGATCTCGCCACGGCAGAGACCCCGCCGCCCGAGATCGCTCAAGAAGCGCTCGCGCCCGCCGCCGAGGTCTGGCCGGCGCGCGCCGAGGACTACGCCTTCCGTGACCCGGCCCTGAGCTACGAGCCCCTCTGGCAGCGGGTCCCGACGCCCGAGGGTTTCACCCGCGCCCCGCTCACCGGCTACGCCGCCTGGCTGCGCGCCCTGCCCTTGCGATCCGAGGGGACGCCGCTGCGCACCTGGCGCGGCGACACGCTGTGGAGCGGGACCGACCCCCGGCTGCTGGCGGTCGTCGATCTGGACGTCGGCGAGGCCGATCTGCAGCAGTGCGCCGACACGGTGATCCGCCTGCGCGCCGAGTGGGCCTGGACCCAACAGGACGCGAGCGTCGGGTTCCGTTACACCAGCGGCCATCTGTCCACCTGGTCCGGCTGGGCCGCCGGAGATCGACCCGTCGTGAGCGGCAGCAAGGTGAGCTTCGTGCGCTCCGCCAGGGCCGACGCCAGTCGCGAGAGCTACAAGCGCTGGTTGTACAAGGTCTTCACCTACGCCGGCACGCTCTCGCTGGCCAGAGAGGGTCGGGCCGTCTCTGCGGCGGAGGTCCTCCCCGGCGACTTTCTCAGCCTGGGCGGCAGCCCCGGGCACGCGCTGGTCGTGCTGGACGTGGCGACCAACGCCGCCGGCGAGACCGTGGTGCTCATCGGCGAGGGCTACATGCCGGCCCAGGACCTGCATCTCCTGCGCGGGCCGGTGGAGGGATGGTGGAGCACGGCGGCGCCGCTGGACGTGCCGACCTGGGCGACGGCCTTCCCGTGGACGGCGTTGAGACGGTGGGAGTGAGGGGGCCTGCGGGAGAGGCGTCTGGACATCCCAACGGCCGGCTGGAAGGCTCCCGCCCCCCCACCGCCGCTCCGCGGCACCTCCCACGTTGGGGGGAGGCTGCGTTGGATCCCAACGAGAGCGCGGCACAACGCCCCGCCGCAGCCCCCCTCCCATGTTGAGGAGGGGCGTATTGAGTTTGGATTGAAGGCCAACACAACGCCCCGCCACAGTCCCCCCTCCCCCCTCGTGGGGGAGGTGCCCCCGAAGGGGGCGGTGGGGGGGTGCCAACCCTCCAGCCGGCCAGACATCCCAACGCCGGTCACCAGCACCCCGAGAGCGCATAAGCGCGCCCAGGTCCAACGCCGGGCGCAGTGAAGGCCACATCCGCGATGGCGTCTCCGCTGATGTCCGAGGACGCAGCTACCGAGGTCCCGAAGCGGGCGCCGGCTTCTGCGGCGGTGATTGACGCGGCGGACGAGGCACTTTCACCGGACTCGTAGTAGACTATCATACCGATCCCAACATCCTGCAGCTCATCGGAGAGGTCCATTTCCGCACCCCCAATGAAAAATTCCAGCAGACCATCACCATCCAGATCGCCTGAGGACATGGCCTGCGACCGGCCAGATTCCTCGTTGCCCTGGATCCAGATGCCGTCGCGGGTGTCGAAGTCTCCTCCGCCCGGTAGCAACCGAACGGAAAAGCCTCCCCAGTCGTCATCGGTCGTCCCAACAAACAGATCCCCTACCCCATCCCCGTTCAAGTCTCCCGCCGGCGCCAGGCTTTGTTCTCGGTACGAGTCGAGATCGTCGATCCGCATCGCGACCTCCGACAGGTCGCCTCCAAGCTCCACACCCACACCTCCCGGCAACA
>CAZKWG010000242.1:0-5387 GCA_964556105.1 uncultured Enterobacterales bacterium
CCGGGCATGGCCGCGACCGCGCGTCAGGAGGGCCTGGACAACGTGGCGGCCTGGTTCGAGACGCTCGCCAAGGCCGAGAAGTCGCACGCGGGTCGGTTCAAGAAGGGCCTGGACAGCCTGGCCTGATCCGGGCTGGCTCGTCTGAACCTTGACGCTGGAGGAAGCATGGCCGTCGTCGTCCCCAACCCCCGCGATCCGGTCTACTGGTCTCGCGAGGCCCTCGTCGCCGAGGAGAAGCGGGTCTTCGAGATCTGCAACGGCTGTCGTCTGTGCTTCAACCTGTGTCCCAGCTTCCCCGCGCTCTTCGACGCGGTGGACGCGCTCGACACCTCGGCCGCGGTCGCTCCCCCGAGCGCGCCGGCCGAGGTGGACGCGCTCGGAAACCACGCCCACGTCACCGGCGACGGCGCGCACGCCGCCGCGGAGCAGGCCGACATCCTCGGTCAGCACGAAGCGCTCTTGAAGATCCCGGCCAGCGTCCACCAGGAGGTGGTGGACCTCTGCTACCAGTGCAAGCTGTGCGATCCCATCTGCCCCTACACCCCGCCGCACGAGTTCGCCGTGGACTTCCCGCGGCTGATGTTGCGGCACAAGGCCATCGACGCCCGAGAGAAGGGGGTCAAGCTCCAGGATCGGGTGCTGGGCGACCCGGATCTCATCGGGCGCCTGGGCACGCTGCTGCCCTATGTCGCCAACCTCGGCGCCCGCGTCAAGGCCAACCGCGTGATGATGGAGCTCGTCGTCGGGATCCATCGCGATCGGCAGCTCCCGACGTTTACCAGCGAGACCTTCCTCTCCTGGTTCAAGAAGCGGCACGCCTCCCAGCCGAGCCCCGCCGAGGTGCAGGGCCCCAAGGTGGTGCTCTTCTACACCTGCTCGGTGAACTGGAACGAGCCGCAGGTCGGCCGCGCCGCCGTCGAGGTGCTGGAGCACAACGGCGTCACCGTGTACTGCCCGGAGATGAAGTGCTGCGGCATGCCCGCGCTGGACGGCGGCGACGTGCCCCGCGCCACCTCCTGGGCCGAGCACAACCTGGCCATCCTGAAGCCCTATGTGGACGCCGGCTGTCAGGTGGTCAGCCCCGGACCCACCTGCTCCTTCATGATCAAGAAGGAGTGGCACGACTACACGGGCTCCGAGGCGGCGCGCACGGTCGGCGCCAACGCCTTCGATCTGATGGAGTACCTCTTCAACCTGCGCAAGCAGAAGCGCCTGCGCGAGGACTACGACACGGAGATCGGCAGCGTCGGCTACCACCTGCCCTGCCACCTGAAGGTGCAGAAGATCGGCTTTCGTAGCCGGGACATTCTGAAGAAGCTCCCCGGCGCCCAGGTCACGCTGATCGACAAGTGCTCCTGCATGGACGGCACCTGGGGGATGAAGAAGGAGTATTACGCGCTCAGCAAGAAGGGCGCCGCGGGGTTGATGGACGGGCTCGCCAGCTCCGGCGCCCAGACCTACGCGTCGGACTGCCTCATCGCCAAGCTGCAGATCGAGGAGGGCAGCGGCAAGAAGGTGGTCCACCCCATCGAGCTGCTGTGGAAGGCCTACGGCGGGACGGCCGAGCGCCCCCTCGCCCCCATGCCCCCCGTCACGCCGCCGCCCGAGGAGGCCGAATGAGCTACCGACTCACCCAGGCGGACGTGCCCGCGCGCGAGGAGGCCGCTCGCCTGCGTCCAGCGCTGGAGCGCGCCATGCTCGAGGCGCGCAGGCTGAGGCGCCTCGCGCTCGGCCCGAACATGACCTTCCTCTTCGAGAACCGCCTCTCCTGCCTCTGGCAGGTGCGCGAGATGGTTCGCGTGGAGCAGATCGTGGACCCCGCGGCGATCCAGCATGAGCTGGACACCTACAACGCCCTCTTGCCCGGGCCGGACGAGATCAGCGCCACCCTGCTCATCGAGGTCCAGGATCCGGCGGAGCGCGCCGTGCTGGTGCGCCGCCTGGTCGGGCTGCACGAGACCCTGCGGCTCGAGCTGGGAGGGCTGGCCTTTCCCCTGCGCTTCGACGAAGAGCAGTACAACTCGGAGCGCGTCTCCGCCGTGCAGTTCCTGCGCATGCCGCTCGGGGCCGAGGGGCGCCGCAGGCTCCTGGACATGGGCGTGGAGGCGCGCATCGTCTGTGATCATCCGGCCTATTCTCACGCCGCCAGCCTGCCGCGGACCCTCCGCGCCGCGTTGATGGACGACCTTGACGAGGTCGGAGCGTCCCAATGAACATCCGCGAGGTCGAAGCCAGGCTGCGCTCCCGCGGCTGCAGCTTGACGGCGCAGCGCCGCGCCATCCTCCGCTGGCTGGACGGCAACCTCACCCACCCGACGGCCGCCGATGTCTTCATGGCGATCACGCGGGATTTTCCGCTGGCCAGCCGGGCGACCGTCTACAACACGCTCGCGCTGCTCGAGGAGATCGGCGCGGTCGCCGTCCTGCATGACGGCCGACGCGAGGCGCGCTTCGATCCGAACATGGCCCACCACCACCATCGGGTCTGCCCCCAGTGCGGGCACATCGAGGACGTGCCAGCCGAGGCCGTGGAGGTGCGGCTGAACGGCGTTTCCGCGGCCGCGGTCGTCCGCTTCGAGGCGGTGTGCGCCGAGTGCGAGGTCCGCGCGCGCTGAAGCGGGGGCGCGCGTGGGTTATGCTGCCCAGGACTCATGACCGCACCCATCAAGACGTCCACGCGTGAGAGCACTCGCGCGCAGGTCTGCCTGCGCGATGCGTCCGGTTGTGAGCACGTTCTGGGGGCGGGCGACATCATCGGGCGCCTCTGGACCGCCGCCCTGCCCCTGAACGATCCGCGCGTCTCGGAGGCGCACGCGATGGTCAGCCTGCGCGGCGGTGAGCTGTGGTTGCTCGCCTTGCGGCGCCGCTTCTCGGTGGGCGGCCGGCCGTTGACGGAGCTGCGGCTCGAGGTGGGCATCCACATTCAGCTCGCCGAGAACGTCATGCTCGAGGTCCTCGAGGTCGAGCTCCCCGGCTGGGTCCTGGGCATTCAGCTCCCGCTCCACCCGGCGGTGGTCCTTCCGGCGCTGTCGTCGGTGAGGATCAAGCCTGAGCCGAAGCTCAGCCCACGCTACGACCCCGACGCGCCCTGCCATATCTGGAGCGACGGCGAGCGCTGGACCCTCGCGCTCCACGGCGTGGAGCGGCCGCTCAGCGTGGGCGACGTCTTCGAGGTGGAGGGAGCGTCGATTCAGGCGGTCGCGATGTCCCTGGCCGGTCCCGGGGACACGCGGGTCTCGGGCGGCGTGGATCCACCGCTGCGCATCGTCGCCTCCTTCGACACCGTCACCTTGCAGCGGGGCGACGAGACGGCGTATGTCCTGGGCGGTGTCCCGGCCCGCATTCTTTCGGAGCTCTGCGCCATCGGGGGGCCGGCCTCCTGGGAGGTCGTGGCGCGTGAGGTCTGGCCAGAGGCGATCGGCACGGCCGCGCTGCGTGGGCGCTGGGACGTCGCCCTCTCGCGCCTGCGCGCCCGGCTGCGCGCCATCCGCGTGCGCCCGGACCTCGTGACGGCCGATCATGCTGGTCAGGTTCAGCTCGTCCTGCGGGACGGAGATCTGCTCGCGGATCAGACGTGACCGGGCCCCCCGGCCCAGGCGGCGGCGCCAGTCAAGGAGGTTGGAGCCTCCATGAGGGCGGGTCAGCTGACGTTGAGCCCGAGCCGGAGCCGGACTCCCTCGTGGGAGCGCGGTATCACCGGGACGCGCTGGTCGGATCGGGCGGGATGGGGCGGGTCTACCTCGTCTCCGACAGCGTGCTGCAGCGCTCCGTCGCGCTCAAGGAGGCCGGCACGGGGGGCGAGGCGGCGGAGCGCCTGAAGCAGGAGGCGCGGCTGACGGCCGGGCTCGAACATCCGAGCATCGTCACGGTCCATGATGTCGGCGTCACCGAGGAGGGACGCCCCTATTACACGATGAGGCTCGTTCGAGGGCGCGCGCTCTCCGACCTGCTGCAGGAGCGGCCGAACGAGAAGACGCGCATCCGCCTGCTCCGCCACTTTCTCGCCGCCTGCCAGGCGATGGCCTACGCCCACAGCATGGGCGTCATTCATCGCGACATCAAGCCTGCGAACCTGATGATCGGCGCTTTCGGCGAGACGCAGGTCCTGGACTGGGGGCTGGCCTGCCATCGCGACGGCCCGTTCGAGGGGGGCTCCGTCGGGACGCCCGCCTACATGAGCCCGGAGACCGCGGAGGGCGCGGCGCCCGATCCCCGCGTGGACGTGTGGGGCCTCGGGGCCGTGCTCTATGAGCTGCTCTGCGGCGATCCTCCCTGGGGGACGGGACCCCCCGACGAGCTGATGAAGCGCGCCCGCCAGCGGCGCCTCCCCCGCCTGCAGGTGCGCGCGTCGTGGATCGCGCCTGACCTGGCCGCGATCGCGGATCGTGCGCTCGCCGTGAACCCGGCCGAGCGCTACCCGGACGCTGGCGCGCTGGCGGACGACGTCGCCGCCTGGCTGGACGGTCGGCCGGTCGGTGCCTACCAGTATACGCGAGGGGAGCTGCTCGGGCGGGCGGCGCGCGCCTGGCGTGGACCTCTGGTGGTCGGCGCCATCGCGACCGTGGCGCTGGGCGTCCTGGCGGGTCTGGCCGTCCACCAGCTCTCCAACGAGCGCTCCGCGGCGATTCGCTCGGAGGCGGTCGCGCACTCGGCCTTGCAGGAGGCCGCCGAGCAGCTCTCCAACACGCTGGCCGCGCAGGCCCGCGCCGCGGACGCCGAGGGCGCGCGCCCGCTGGCCGAGGTGCTGGCGGCGGGGGCCCTGATGCGGGCGGAGTCGCCGGAGGCGCGCGGCGTGCTCGCGGGCTCGCTCCTGCAGCCCACGCCGACGCTCACGGAGGTCTGGGCGCTGCCGGACTGTCGCGTCATCGCCGTGCTCGGCCTCGACGACTTCCTCTGCGGCACGAGCGCCGAGGTCCGGCGGGTCACCGAGGATCGCGTGCGCTGGACGGTCCCCACCAGCACGCTGGATCTGGCCCACAGCGAGGACTCCCTCCTCCTGCGTCAGACCAGCGCCGCCCAGATCGTCGATCTGGACAGCGGGGCGGTGCGGCGCCGCCTGGACTGTTGCTGGAACGCGCTGATCCTCAGCGGCTCGATGGGCCTCGAGCCCCTCCAGAACACGATCACCCCCTACTTTCTCTCGGAGGACGGCTATCGTGGGGACTGGCCTCCCTGCGGGCCCACGCGGCGCGTGATGGTCAGCACCTTCTTCCCCAGGAGCGAAGAGATCCTCAGCTTTTGCGAAGATGGTCAGCTCCGTCGCGGGCGCTACGGCGAGCAGCCGCACTGGTCCTCCGGGGTCCGCCTGGAGGGGCTGCTCGTGCAGCATGCCATCCTCATGGAGGTGAACCCGGACGCGACGGCCGTGGTGGTGGCCGGGACCAAGGG
>CAZKWG010000242.1:5397-10060 GCA_964556105.1 uncultured Enterobacterales bacterium
GGGCGCCTGGTCCGCGTCGATCTGGCCACGGAGGCGGTCATCGAGCGCCAGCCCACCCAGAGCGACCTGCCGCGCGTGCTGGCGTTCTCGGGGGATGGCGCCTTTCTGGCCGTCCTGGGCGAGCGCGGCGTGGTCCGCATCTACTGTGGCTTCTCGCTGCAGCCCATCGGCGTGCTGCCGCTGCGCGGCGTGCGCGACATCCGCTTTCAGGGCGACGGGATCCTGCTGGCTGTGACCGGCGACGAGGGCAGCGCCTGGCAGCTCACCCGAAAGCGCAACACCGCGGTGCTGCGCGCGCGGCACGGGGTGACCGGCATCGCCTTCTCGCCGGATGGCGCGCTCCTCGCCTCCAGTCACGGCAGCGGCGAGGTCCACGTTTGGGATCCGCGCAGCGGCGAGGTCCGCGCCGATCTCGACGTAGGTTTGGGGACGGTGAAGTCGATAGATTTCGACCAGGGCGGGCAGGCGGTCCTCTTCTCGCACATCTTCAACGCCGACGCCGGCCAGGAGTCTGCGATCTACCGCGCGACCCTCGACGCGCCGGTCGAGCGCCTCCTCGCTCATCCGGCGCGCCGTGTGGTGACGCTCGCCGGTGACCTGGTCTTCCTGGCGGGCTGGGACGGGCGCTTCGTCTTGAAGGGCGCGCGCCTCGAACAGGATGTCTCCGCCGAAGGTTGCCCCCAGACCGTCTACAAGTCCGCCTCGAGCGCGCCCGGAGGCGAGCACGCCGTCATGGTGACCATGGACGGCAGCATCGTGCCCTTCCACACCACCCCTCCGCGCTGCGAGCCGCCCATCCGCGGTCTGGACGCCTCCTCCGCGGACATCTTGCAGGACGGCACGCGCCTCGCCGTCGGCGTCGCCAACGCCGTGATGATGATGGACGATCGGGGGAATGTCCTCTGGAGAGCCGCGCATCCGCTGCCCGGACCCCTCGACGTCGCGCTCTCTCCCGACGGCCGCTGGCTGGCCGCTGGGGGCGCGGACCACCACGCCCGGATCTGGGACGCGCGAACGGGGGAGCTGCGCGCGCGGCTCGCCGGGCACAACGAGCGCGTCGCGGCGGTGGAGTTCAGCCCGGACGGGCGGCTGCTGGTCAGCGGGAGCTGGGACGCGACCCTGCGCCTCTGGGGCCTCGAGGCGCTGGAGGTGAACCCCGAGCAGGTGCTGGAGAGAGCACGCGCGACCTGGGATCTCGACGTCCCCGAGGCGCTGCGCCTGATGGCGCTGTGAGCGCTGGAGCAGGGGAGAGGAGTGAGCGACATGGGGCGATGGAGCATCGTCTTCGCCGTTCTGCTGGGCTGTGAGCCGGTCAAGGTGCTGCCCGAGGGGGACAGCGATGGCGGCGGTGAGGAGGTCATCGGGGAGACCGCCGCTCCTGACGACACGCAGGACACGGCGAGCTCCACCCCCTGCCCAGGCCTCAGCGCCGCGCAGCTCCCGTCGCCCGCGCAGTTGACCGGTCTGGTCGACCCCATCGTGATCCTGACCGACGCCGACGACGGGACGCTGTTGACGGCGGTCGCGGGCGAGGGGTCGGTGGCCATCGGCGGCACCTTGACCGCGGAGGTGGTCTCGGGGGAGGCGCGCCTCGAGGCGGTAGAGGCCCTGGAGCCTGGGCTGTTGTCGATAGATGTGGCGATAGAGGGTTGCGCGCCGGCCCTCACCGTCGGCCCGCTGGTGGTCGGCGAGGGGATGCGCTCCGAGCCGGTGTTCCTGCCCGGCGCGCGGGTCGGCTCGGAGTACGCCGAGATCACGACCTGGGAGGCGGTGGATCAGGCGGCGCTGCCCGACGGTCTGCGCTTCTCGGACGGCTGGCTCACCGGCGCCCCCGAGCGGGAGGGCGCCTGGGGTTTCGAGGCCGCCGCGCGCGAGGGGGAAGACGTCGTCCGCTACACCGCACAGCTCGCCGTGTTTCCGAGCGATGACCACCTGGAGGACGCGCCCTCGGAGCCCTCCGAGCCTGGCGCCTACGACGCCGGCAGCCTCGACCTCTCGGTGCCCACCGTCACCACCAGCCGCGGGACCTCGCGGGACGTCGCCGTGCGGGTCGCCTTCCCGGCGGACGCGGAGGGGTCGGCCGCCGAGGGCCCCTTTCCGCTGATCGTCTTCCACCACGCCGCGCACAGCCCGTCTCAGATCTACGACGACTACACGGCGCTGCACGATCACTGGGCCAGCCACGGCTACGTGGTCGCCAGCGTGGACGGCGCCGAGCTGGTCAGCGCCTCGCAGAGCTGGCAGAACCTGACGGACATGAGCACCTTTCAGCTGGCGGCGATGGACCTGCTCCTGGACGCCCACGAGGACCCCGGCAGCCCGCTCTACGGCCGGCTGGACCCCGACCGGATCTTCGTCGCCGGTCACTCCCGCGGTGGGGGCGCCAGCCTGATCTCCCTCTGGCGCGAGCCAGCGCTGATGGGCGCCCTCTGCTTCGCCCAGGTCAGCCCGCTCCAGACGCCTTCCCAGGACTGGGACGACCCGGAAGGGAACGGAGATCGCGCCTTCCCGACCCGCCCCATCCTCTTTCTGGCCGCCGGGGACGACCTGGACGAGCCCTGGCCCCTGCCGCACTCGGCCTATGACCAGACCAGCGGGCCCACGGTCTTCGTCGTCGAGCACGGCACCAACCATGAGTGGACCTATGACGAGGGCACGCCCGGCAGCGTCACCAGCCCCTCGGACATCTCCTGGGAGGAGCGGCACGCGCTCGACCAGGCGTACTCCACGGCGTTCCTGGAGCGTTTTGCGCGCTCGGACCTGAGCTGGGAGTCCGCGCTCTTCGCCGCTCCCGCGCTCAGCTCGACGCTCAGCGATCGGGGGGTGAGCGTGATCGGCCGCCGCAACCTGGACACGGAGCTCTCCGTGGACGACTTCAGCGGGTCCGCCGTGGAGAACCTGCTGGGGGGCGCCAACGAGGGGGAGGGGCTCAGCGCGGACGAGAACGCCGCGCCCTACACGGACGGTCTCGAGGCCGCGGGACGGGGCCGCGAGCAGATCGATCGTATCGACGCCTGGACGGGGGCGCGACGCCTGGGCTGGGACAGCGAGGACGCTACGCTCCGCTTCCTGCTCACGCCGGACGGCGAGGGGCTGGATCTCGGCGATCATCGGGCGCTCAGCCTTCGGCTCTCCGCGCCCTGCGATCCACCTCCCGGGGACTGCGACGCGGTCAGCCCAGACGTCTCGATCGTGCTCATCGACGCGGCCGGGGGCGAGCAGACCGTGGATCTCGCCGACAGCATGGGCGCGCTCGGCGTGGTCGGCAGGCACTGGGGGCAGGCGATCGTGCCCTTGGACGACTTCCTGCCGGTGGATCTGAGCCGCGTGGTCGCGTTGGAGCTCCGCTTTCTGGCTGCCATCGCCCCCGATGACGCGCTATGGCTGGACGATCCACGCTTCGAGTAGCCCGCGTCGGCCCCTCTCTTGCTCCCCTCCAGCGAGGTCCAGATGGCCCAGCCCTCCCCCGTCGTCAATGTCCGCGATGTCCCCGATCAGGGCACCACGTCTACCCCCTGGGGCGGCCCTTATCGCCCGCTCACGCCCACGCTGGATGCGCTGGGCGGGCGGCTGGGCGTCAGCTACAACCGGCTCACGAAGGGCCATATCGGCTGCCCCTTCCACTACCATCTGCGCGAGGACGAGGTCTTCTACGTGCTCTCGGGTCGCGGCGTCCTGCGCTATGGCGACGAGCTCTACGAGATCGGGCCGGGCGACTGCATCTCCTGCCCGGCGGGGACGAAGATCGCCCACCAGATCGCCAACCCCTACGACGAGGATCTGGTCTACCTGGGCATCGGGCCCAACGACCCTCACGAGGTCTGTGTCTACCCCGACACCGGCAAGGTGCTGGTGCGCGGCCTGAAGCGCGTCGGCTTCCTCGAGGACGCCGCGTACATGGCGAACGAGCCCGACCCGCCGGTGATCCTCACGCGGCGCTGAGCCGGGCGGCGTGCCCACATTTCGGATACAGGGACAGGCGCGGGGCTGTCATTCGGACGGCCCTCCCTCTCGCTCTGGAGACCCCGTGGCCAACCCGTCCGTCACCTTCGACACGTCTGAAGGCACCTTCGAGGCCGAGCTCTTCGAAGACAGCATGCCGATCACCGCCGGCAACTTCATCAAGCTCGCCGAGTCGGGCTTCTATGACGGCCTGCACTTTCACCGCGTGATCCCCAGCTTCATGCTGCAGTTCGGCTGCGCCTACAGCAAGAACCCGAACGATCCGCGCTGCGGCACGGGCTCTTCGCCGCTGGGCAACATCCAGGACGAGTTCCCCCCGAACGCGAAGTTCTCCAATGAGCCGGGCACCCTGTCCATGGCGAACACGGGTCGTCCGAACTCGGGCGGCGGACAGTTCTTCGTGAACACCGTCCACAATTCCTTCCTGGACTGGTGGGACACCCGCACGCCGAGCAAGCACCCGGTCTTCGGCCGCGTGACCCGCGGCATGGACGTGGTCAAGAAGATCGAGGCGCTGGGCAGCCGCTCGGGCGCGCTCTCCAAGCCCGTCAAGATGAACAAGGTCACGATCACCCGCGCCTGAAGCCTCGGCTCTCGCGGGCCACGCGGCGCGACGAAGGCGCGTTATCATGGGGGTGGAGATCCCGCTCCCATGATTCGTGATGCCGTACTTCGCGTCGCCCTGCTCGCCCTCCTCCTG
>CAZKWG010000243.1:0-10053 GCA_964556105.1 uncultured Enterobacterales bacterium
GGCCCTCCTCGAGGCGCCCGCGCTCGGCCTGTCCGCGCGCGAGGTCGCGGAGCTCCCCCGCGGCTTCCGCACCTTCGTCCCCCTGCCCTCGGAAGGATCCGCCTGCAAACGGTGGAACATGATGCTCCGCTGGATGGTGCGGCCCCCGGGGCCGACCCACCCTGACGGCCGCCCGCGCCGAGGCGACGGCATGGACCTCGGCCTCTGGGCCCTGCCGGTGGACCGCCTGATCATCCCGCTCGACACCCACGTCGCGCGCATCGCCCGCTATCTGGGGCTCACGGCCCGCGAGGACGGCTCCTGGCGGACGGCCGCGGAGATCACGGCCTCCCTCCAGCGCATCGACCCGGCGGACCCGGTGCGCTACGACTTCGCGCTGGCGCATCTCGGCATCAGCCGCGCCTGCCAGGGGCGCCATGTCCCCGAGATCTGCGGGGCCTGTCCCCTGCGGCGCTCCTGCGTCCTCGCGGGAGATGGCTTGCATGGCCGGGCGGGATCGGAATAAGCGGACGCCCCCTGACGATCGGAGCACACCATGAGCCTGGACCTCTCCGACTGGGTCGCCCCCGATCGCGGCGCCCTCTTCGTCGTCACCGGGGCCAGCGGCACGGGGAAGACCACCCTGGTGCGCGAGGCGCTCGCGATCGTCCCGGGCCTGGGCTGGTCCGTGAGCATGACCACGCGTCCGCCGCGCGCCGGCGAGGTGGACGGCCGCGACTACCATTTCGTCAGCCGCGAGCGCTTCGACGCGGCCCTGGCGGAGGGCGCGCTGCTGGAGTGGGCGGAGGTCTACGGCAACCGCTACGGGACGCCGCGCGCGCCGGTCGAGGAGGCCCTGGCCCGCGGCCAGAGCATCCTGCTGGAGATCGACGCGCAGGGCGCGCGCCAGATCCGCGCGGCGCTGCCCGAGGCGGTGCTGGTCTTCGTGCTCCCGCCCTCGATGGCCGAGCTCGAGGCCCGGCTGCGCGCGCGCTCCACCGACAGCGAGGCCGTGATCCAGCGACGCCTGGCAGACGCCTCCTCGCAGCTCGAGGCCTGCGGCGATTTCGACTATCTGGTCGTCAATCGCGTTCTGAGCAGCGCGCACGACCAGTTTCAGGCGGTTCTGGTGGCGGAGCTGCGGCGTCGGGCGCGCCACCCGAGCCTGGTCACGCAATTCGGGCGTTGACGACCGGTATACGGTGTTACTTTCCAAGGAGGCCCCAAGAACGCGACGGGCCAGGCCAGCGTAGACGGGCCAGGTCAGCATGAGCCTCCCAGAGATCGCCGAAAAAGTACGCAGCTATGCGCCGAACGCCGACCTCGACGTCGTCGTCCGTGCGTACTACTACGCCGCGCGCGCCCACAGCGGGCAGACGCGCAAGAGCGGAGAAGAGTACTTCATCCACCCGGTATCGGTCGCCATGATGCTGGCGGACCTGCAGCTGGACGTGGACAGCATCGCCAGCGCCATCCTGCACGACGTCATCGAGGACTGCCTCTGCACGCACGAGGACATCGCGCGCGAGTTCAGCCCCGAGATCGCCGATCTGGTCGATGGCGTCACGAAGATCGGCAAGCTGCAGTTCAAGAACAAGCACGAGGCGGAGGCGGAGAACTTCCGCAAGCTCGTGCTGGCGATGGCCAAGGACATCCGGGTCATCCTGATCAAGCTGGCCGACCGCCTGCACAACATGCGCACGCTCGAGCACATGAAGGCCGATCGTCAGCGCGCCATCGCCCAGGAGACGATCGACATCTACGCGCCCATCGCCAACCGGCTGGGCCTGCACCGCTACAAGATGGAGCTCGAGGACCTCTGCTTCAAGTACCTGCACCCGGACGTCTTCGCCGACCTGCAAGAGCGGGTGGACGCGCAGGAGCCCGACCGGCAGGCCTACATCGAGCGCGTAAAGGGCCTGCTCGAGGAGAAGCTGCGCGAGATGGGGCTGCCGGCCAACATCAGCGGGCGCTCCAAGCACACCTACTCCTTCTATCGGAAGATGACCTCGGGCAACCTGGATTTCGACCAGATCCACGACCTGCTGGCCTTCCGCGTGATCGTGGACCAGGTGGGGCAGTGCTACACGGCGCTCGGCCTGATGCACGCCATCTTCCGGCCCGTCCCCGACCGCTTCAAGGACTATATCGCCACCCCGAAGTCCAACGGCTACCAGTCGTTGCACACGGTGGTGATCGGCCCTGAAGGCCGACAGATCGAGATTCAGATCCGCACGGCCGACATGCACCGCGTCGCCGAGCGCGGCATCGCCGCCCACTGGAAGTACAAGGAGGGCCACCTCGCGCTGTCCAAGGAGGACATCAGCAAGATCATCAAGCTGCGCGAGCTGTTCGAGGCGGCGCAGGAGGTGGATGACCCCCAGGAATTCCTGGAGACGGTCAAGGTGGACCTCTTCGCCAACGAGATCTTCGCGTTCACGCCGCGGGGGGACGTGAAGTTCTTCCCCCAGGGCGCGACGGCGCTGGACTTCGCCTACGCCATCCACAGCAAGGTGGGCCACCACTGCTCCGGCGCCAAGGTCAACGGGCGCATCGCGCCGCTGTCGACCGCGCTGAAGGCGGGCGACTCCGTCGAGATCCTGACCAACCCCGCGCAGAAGCCCTCGCGCGACTGGCTGGAGATGGCGCGCACCGGTCGCGCCCTCTCGCGCATCCGCCGCGCCGTGCGCGAGGAGGAGCGCGAGCGGGGACGGCTGCTGGGCCGCGACATGCTCGAGAGCGCGCTGAAGAAGTACGAGCACACCATCGCCAAGGTGCAGAAGAACGGCAAGCTGGACGAGGCGGTCAAAGAGCACAGCCTGCGCAACGTGGACCAGCTGCTGCTGGCGGTCGGGCTCGGGCAGATCACGCTCGACCGGCTGCTGCCCGCCCTGCTCCCGCCCGGCACCATCGAGGAGGCCCCGGCCGAGGTCGAGCCGCTCTTCGCCAGCCTGCTCAAGCGGTTCCGCCGCCCGGCGAAGACCAGCCCGGTCCTCATTCAGGGCGAAGAGGACCTGCTGGTGAAGTACGCCCAGTGCTGCAACCCGCTGCCGGGCGAGCCGGTGGCTGGCTTCATCACGCGCGGTCAGGGCGTCACGGTTCACCTCGCGAGCTGCCGGGAGCTGCTCTCGCTGGAGCCCGCGCGGCGCGTCGCGGTGGAGTGGCAGCCGGGCGTCAAGGGCCAGCACCCGAGCGAGCTGGTGGTGGTCTGCGCGAACAAGCCAGGGATGCTGGCGGACATCTCGGCCGCCTGCAAGACGGGCGCCATCAACATCAACCGCGTCAACGTCGAGCACCTGCCGGACAACAAGTCCTCCATCCATCTGCAGGTGGCAGTGGAGAACGTCAGCCAGCTCACCGGCCTGATGCGGGCGATCGAGCGGATCAAGGGCGTGATCCGGGTGAACCGCGTGCGCATGCTGATGGCGACGGCCGAGCCAGCACCCAGCTAGCTCAGCTAGCCAAGCAGCCAGGGCCGCTCGTCCGCGGGGAGGTCCAGGCGCAGTCGGCCCTCCTCCAGGTGGATGCGCCCCTCGGCCGCCCAGCGGATCACCCGCGGGTAGAGGCGATGCTCCACCGTGAGGATCCGCGCGCCCAGGGTGTCGGCGGTGTCCTCGGGCAGCACGGGCACGGCGCCCTGGGCGAGGATGGGGCCGGTGTCCGTGCCCGCGTCCACGAGGTGAACGGTCGCGCCGGCCAGCCGGACGCCCGCGTCCAGGGCCTGCTGCTGGGCATGCAGGCCCGGGAAGGCCGGGAGCAGGGCGGGGTGGATGTTCAGGACCCGACCCGGGAAGGCGCCGAGCAGGGTCGGCGTGACGATCCGCATGTAGCCGGCCAGGCAGACCCAGGAGACCCCGTGCCGCTGCAGGATCTCCACGACCGCGGCGTCGAAGCTGGCGCGATCGGGCCAGCCGCGGTGCGAGAGGGTCGCCGTGGGCACGCCCGCGCGCCGCGCCCGCTCGAGGCCGAGGGCGTCCGCCTTGTTGGAGAAGACCACGGCGACGCGGGCCGGAAAGTCCGGGTCCGCGCAGGCGTCCAGGATCGCCTGCAGGTTGGTCCCGCCGCCCGAGATCAACACTCCCAGCGGAGTCTTCTCCCTCACAGCAGCTCCACCCGCCCCTCGGGGTCAGGCCGGACCTCGCCGATCACCGACCCGCCGACGGCCGCGGCCGCCCGCTCCGCCTGATCGGGCGGCACGACCGCGACCATGCCGACGCCGAGATTGAAGGTGCGCTCCAGATCCTCGGCGTCCAGGCTCCCGAGCTGCTCCAGCAGGCCGAAGATGGGCGGGATCTCCCAGCTCCCGCGATGAAGCCGCACGCCCAGGCCCTCAGGGATGACGCGGGGGATGTTCTCCCGCAGGCCGCCGCCGGTGATGTGGGCCAGCGCGTGCACGCCGTAGCCCTCGCGCAGGGTGCGGACCTCGGGCCAGTAGATGCGCGTGGGCGTCAGCAGCACCTCGCCCAGGGGGCGGCCGAGGCCGTGCTCGGCAGACCAGTCGAGCGGGTCGCAGAGGCGACGGACCAGGCTGTAGCCGTTGGAGTGGAGCCCCGACGAGGGGATGCCGATGACGGCGTCTCCGGCGCGCACAGAGGCGCCGTCCAGCATGGCGTCGCGCTCGACGGCGCCGACGCAGAAGCCGGCGAGATCATAGTGACCGGGGGCGTACATGCCCGGCATCTCGGCTGTCTCGCCGCCCACCAGCGCGCAGCCGGCCTGGCGACAGCCCTCCGCGATGCCCTGCACCACGGAGACGGCGACGCCGGGCTCCAGCTTGCCGGTCGCAAAATAGTCGAGGAAGAAGAGCGGCTCTGCGCCGCTGACCATCACATCGTTGACGCACATGGCCACCAGATCGACGCCGATGGTGTGGTGGACGCCCATACGCTGCGCCACCAGCAGCTTGGTGCCCACCCCGTCCGTCCCGCTGACCAGGACCGGATCGCGGTAGCGCCCGCCCAGCGAGAACAGCGCGCCGAAGCCGCCGAGATCGCCGATGACGCCAGGGCGGAAGGTGCTGCGCACCGCGCCGCGGATGCCGTCGACCACGGCCTCGCCAGCGTCGATGTCCACGCCGCTCTCGCGGTAGGCGCGGCTCATGGGCCGCCGTCCTCTCCCGTGCTCGTCGGCGTGTAGCCCGAGACCACCGACATCTCGCTGTCCAGGCCGTTGCCGTCGGTGACGATGGCGCCGAACTCGGTGAGCGTGTTGTACGCGATGCCGCCGCCCGCCAGGCCGAGCGTGAGGCCGACGGTGCCGCCGGCCGCCGTGCAGTCCCCGTCGTCGGAGAGGGTGCCGGAGTTGGTGAAGTCGTTGGTCGTGGACGCCTCGACGACGCCGTCCACCACGTCGTCGTAGTAGACCGCGAGCTTGTAGGAGGCGAGATCCCAGTCCTCGTCCTCCGCCGTCACCCAGACCGTGAGCGTGGGGTACTCATCGTTCTCGAAGCGCTGGACGCCGGTGTTCTCCAGCTCCATCGCCGTGATCACGGGGGCGACGCCGGCCACGCAGTCGTCGGCCGTCTCCTGCGGCTCCGTCTCTACGGGAGGCGCCGACTCCTCGGGCTCCTTGTCTTCGCCGCATCCTGCGACGAGTCCGATCGACAGCGCGCCCACGAATCCGAGCCCGTTCAGCCCAAGCATGGCCTGCTCCCTCCTTCGTTGTGCTCGTCCGTCGGCGCCGCTCTGGGCGACCCGACGCCGCGTCACCGTAGCACGTCCGCGCCGAAGCCGGTAAGGTGGAGAGGCGAGGAGGGGCTCGTTCCGATGGCACCGCGACCGCTCCACATGTTGCGAGAGAACCTCGGCAGCATCCGCAAGGTCTACCTGCGCAGCAACCGCATCGTCCGGCGAGGCGACTTCGCGCTCTACCCGGAGACGGTGCTGCTGCTGCACGGCTTCTTCCAGACGCGAAACGTCTGGGAGGTGATGGAGGACCGCCTGCGCCACGACGGCTACGGCGTGTTCAGCTTCGACCTGGGCGGGCTGCTCTGGCGCTTCAACACGCGCTCGATCTCCTACCTGGCGCAGCACATCGCCGACAAGCTGGAGGGGGTCTGCGCCCGCTACGCGCTGGAGCGCTTCCACATCGTGGGGCACTCCAAGGGCGGGCTCATCGCCCGTCAGTACATCCAGAACCACGGCGGTGACCGGCGGGTGAAGAGCCTGATCACCCTGGGCACGCCGCACCACGGCACGCCGCTGGCCGCCCTCGGGGTGGGGCTGATGGGGGGCGGGGGGCTCCGCCGCAGCCCCCGGGTCAAGATACCCCGCGCGCGCGTACAGGGGAAGCAGGGGGGCGACCCCATCCCCCCGGGCCTCCCCCAGACGAGCATCTTCTCCAAGAACGACCTCGTCTGCCCGGCCTGGGGCGCCACCCTCCGGCCCAAGCCCGGCGAGACGAGCATGAAGAACCTCGTCGTCAAGGGCGTCGGCCACACGGCGCTGACCCACGACCCGGGCGTCTATCACCTGGTCCGCACCGAGCTGGAGAGCGCCAGCGCCCTCTGGCGGGATCGCTCCGAGCGCGCCAGCGGCAGCGGCCAGGCCTCGGCCTGATCGTCGCGCTCCGGCGCGCGCCGCGAGACGCGCCTACTGCGGGGCCGCGGGCGGGGGAGCGACGGGCGGGGTGGCGGCGGCCGAGGCGTCCACGCAGCAGCGGAAGGAGAGGGTGCCGTCCGAGTACGTGACGGACTCGTCCATCGCGTACGCGCAGCGGCTGCCCCGCTGGTTGTTGTTCTTCAGACCGCCCTTGACGACGCGGCGCGTGCCCTTGGTGCCCTCGACCGTGCTGGTCCACTCGCGCAGACCGCCCGAGAGATCCATGACGCCGTAGCCGCTCATGCAACCGGACCGATCCCCGAGGTGGTAGGGCTCGTCCATGCTCGCGCCGCAGGGGCCGGGGTCGTAGACGTCGCCATAGGCGTAGATGCTGCTGTCCGTTCCCTTGCAGGCCTTCTCCCACTCTTCTTCCGAGCAGAGCCGCTTCTGGAACTTCGCGCAGGTGTCGGCCGCCTCCTGCCAGGTGACCCGCGTGACGGGCTTGACCGGGTTGCCGTCGATGTCCTTGACCGAGTTCGGGAACTCGTAGCGGTCGATGAAGTAGCCGCCCAGCTCGACCTCGCGGGTCAGCGGCTCGGACTGCAGGGACGAGGCCATGCTGCCGACGTCCTCGACGTGCATGCGGCCCATCAGGAAGGGACCCGGCGGGATGTAGAGCATCTCCGGGTGCAGCGCCGCCATCGCCTCCATGGTCTCCTTGGGCGGGACCTGCATCTTGGACTTCACCTGCGCGCGCGCCCGCTCGTCCTTGACCGAGGCGTCGGTCAGCGGGTTCGGGTCGTCGCGCACGGCCAGATAGACGCCCAGACCGATCACCACGCTGGCCACCAGCGCCGCGCCGACGAGCACCTTGCGGAAATTCCCCGTGGTGGCGTCCTCGGTGCTCTCCTCGGAGAAGGAGCGCTGGATGTCGTTGATCATGTCGCGGGCGGTGGGGTAGCGGCCCTCGGAATTCGCGTCCAGCGCGATCTCGACGATGTCGTCGATGTGCTCCGGCAGGTCCTCGCGGAGCTGCGTCGGCGCGAGGTAGGTGCCGCGCGGGGTCTGGCCGACCAGCAGCTCGTAGAGCATGACGCCGACGGAGTAGACGTCCGACGGCGGCCCGCCGGTGTGCGCGAAGCCGGACAGCTCGGGCGCCACGTAGCGGGCCTCGGCGCGGCTCACGTAGCTCTCGGCGAAGATGGTGGGGCTCAGGACGTCGGCGGTGCCCACGTCGGAGATCCGCACGGTGCGCACGACCTTGCTGCCCGCCGGCCCGGTGGCCTTGGACTGGATGAGCACGTTCTCGGGCTTCAGGTTGCGGTGGATGATGCCCTGAGCGTGCAGCGCATCGGCCGCCTCGAGCACCTGCGCGACGATCTGACAGGCCTCCTGAAGCGAGAACGACTTCTTCGCCTGCTGGTACTCGAGCAGCAGCTCGCGCAAGCTCTGGCTCTTGAAGTACTCCTGCGTGAAGCAGAGCAGCCCCTCGTGCTCGAAGAGCTCACCATAGCGGATGATGCGCTCGCTCTTGATGCCCCGCGCGGCCTCGAAGGCAGAGGTGAAGCGCGCGCGATCCTTGGGGTTCCGGACCAGGGAGGGCCGGAGGAACTTCAACGCGACGTACTTGTTCGTCGCGGTGTTTCTGACCAGGTAGGTAGCTCCGAGAACGCCAGCGCCGAGCAGCTCGGTCACCTCGTACTTTCCGGCGATCATGTCGCCGCGGTTGTACACCTTGAGCTCTTGACCTTCCGCCACGGCTACTCCCGACTGCAGAAAACCCGGTTCAGACGGGCTCGGGGCACCCTATCACGCGGTTGTGGCCCTCTTCAAGCGTTCCTGAGCGCTCTGCAAGCTATCCCAGCCTGCTCCCCAGGAAGAACCGGGCGACCGCCAGGAGGTTTCTTCTCCACTCCCGCGGGTGGAGTCGCTCGGCGACGAGCGCGTGAAGGATCATCGCCAGCGCCACCAGCGCGGCGAGGGCCAGCGCCGACACCCCGGCGAGGACCTGCGCCCACCCCATCGTAGCGGCTGGGTCGGCCAGCGCAAGCAGCAGCGCGCCGCCCAGCCCGAGCCCCGTGATCCATAGACCTATCGCCACGCGAAGCCCGGCGTGGCGAATCTCGCGGCGCAGCTCGGCGGCGTCGGGGTCGGAGGTGCGCACCGTCAGCAGCCCCTGCTCGAGGTCCCCCATCAGCTGGTTGAGCTGGATGGGGAGGTCCTGGAGGGAGAGCTGCGCGTGCTGAAGCAGGCGGAGGGCCTCTCCAGACATCCGCTCCGGGCTGACGCGCTGCGCCAGCACGCGCTGACCGTAGGGGCGGACGCGCTCGACGATGTCGGTGTCGGGCAGCAGCTTGCGGGCGATGCCGTCCAGGATGGAGACGGCGCGCGCGAGCACGGCGTACTCGGTGACCAGGCGGATGCGGTACTGCGCCGCGACCTGCACGAACTCCACGAGGCTGGCCGTGTCGCCCAGCTGCCGCAGCGTGACGCCGTCGTACTTGGCCATCATCCGCTCGACCTCGCTGCGGAAGGCCTTGAGGTCCACCCGACCCGCCGTCGCGCCCGCCCGGTACAGCGTCAGCGCGACCGCCTCGGCGTCGCGCTGCACGAGGCCCAGGAAGAGGGCGACCATGACGTCCTGCATCTCGCGGTTCAGCGTGCCGGTCAGCCCGAAGTCCAGGTAAGCCAGGCGCCCGTCGTTCAGCACCAGCAGGTTGCCGGGGTGCGGATCGCCGTGAAAGAAGCCGAGCTCGAAGACCTGCAGGTAGGTCGCCTCGATGAGGTTGTTCATCGCCGTGTCGGCGTCGGGATGCCCGGGGGTGAGCTCGGAGAAGCGGCGTCCCTCCAGCATCTCCAGCACGAGCATCCGCCGCGTGGTCCACTCCTCGAAGACCTGCGGGGCGTAGATGTTGGGGTAGGGCTTGAACGCGCGCCGGAAGCGGGTGGCGGCCCGCGCCTCCTGGATGAAGTCCAGCTCACGGGTCAGCGCCGCGTCGAACTCCTGGACGATGCCGACGGGCGTGTAGAGACCGGGCAGGTGGATGCGGTCGTGGATGAGGTGCGCGAGCGTGTAGAGGATGTGCAGGTCCGAGCGGATGGCCGGCTCGATGCCCGGCCGCTGCACCTTGACGGCGACCGCGCTCCCGTCGTGGAGCACCGCCCGATGCACCTGAGCGATGGAGGCGCTGGCCAGCGGCACCGGGTCGAAGGAGGCGAAGCGCTCCTCCAGGGTGGCGCCCAGCTCACGCTCCAAGGACAGGCGCACCTCGGCGAAGGGCGCGGGAGGGACGTTGTCCTGGAGCCCCTGGAGCTCCTCCAGGACGTCCTTGGGCACGATGTCCGGGCGCACCGAGAGCACCTGCCCCAGCTTGACGAAGGTGGGCCCCAGATCGGTGAGCACGAGGCGAATTCGCCGCCCCAGCGGGATCTTGGACTCGACGCTCTCCCCTTCGACCTCGAGGCCCGCCATGCGCACGAGGTGCCCGAAGCCGTGTCGGACCAGCACCCGCGTGATCTCGCGCAGACGCCCGAG
>CAZKWG010000244.1:0-10047 GCA_964556105.1 uncultured Enterobacterales bacterium
TGTCCGGCCGGATGTGGGCGCGCGGCGAGAGGTCGAGCAGCGGCTTGGACCGGGCCTCCAAGGCGCGGTTCAGCGCGCCGAGCGTGACGCTGTCCACCACGCCCGTGGCCGGCAGCTTCGCGCTCTCCTGGAAGCGCCGCACCGCGGCGGCCGTCCCCGATCCGTAGTCTCCGTCCACGCCGGTCGTGACGCCGAGGTGGTTCAGCGCCTCCTGAAGCTGAACCACGTCGTTGCGGGCGTAGTACAGCTCGCGCTGCGCGCCCGCCGGGTGGGGCGCGAGCAGCACGCGGTTCGGCAGCTTGATCGCCGAGCCGCTCAGCGCCGCCTCGAGGTAGCGGCGGGCCTGCGGCTCGAACGCGGCGAGGTCCGTGCTCAGCGCGGTGCGCAGCACGCCCACCTCGGATCCGGAGAGCAGGCCATCGGCGAGCGCCGCCTCGAGCACCTGCTGGATGTCCTCGACGTCGACGTTGCGATCGCGCGCGAAGGCGGTCAGGCGCGAGCGGACCAGATCGGACATGGGAGCGCACCTCGGGAGGATGAATCCCTGAGTCTAGCGTCATCCCAGCGGGCGGGCCAGGGCGCGCGAGTGCTATCCTGGGAGGGAGAGGGCGCTGATGTACACCATTCGAGACTACCTGCTGCCCGTGACGTACGGGCAGGCCGTGGACGCCGGCTGGCCCGCCGTGACCGGCTCGAAGCCCCGCGGCGTGACCTGGCACTGGACGGCCGTGCCCACGCTCTCCGAGACCCGCGCGCTGATCGGCGGGCCGAGCCCGAAGCGCAAGGGCGAGGCGTCGGCTCACTATGGGGTGGGCCGCTCGGTCGCCGAGGGCATCGACCGCTGGGTGAGCCTGGAGAACCGCTCCTGGCATGCCGGCGCCCTCCAGACCCTGCGCTGGGACGGCAAGACCTTCTCCAGCGCGAACGACAAGGGCTCGCGCACCTGCGTCGGCATCGAGACGGTGAACGTCGGCTACGCCCGCGAGGGCTTCCCCGCCCAGCGCGACTGGATCCTGGCGGCCACGCCCGAGGGCGAGGAGCACCTCGTCCAGCCCTGGCCCGACGAGCAGATCGACATGTGCATCTACGTGGGCCGGCTCGTGCTGGCCCGCTGGCCGCACCTCGCCGTCCGCGATCACCACGGCCACCACGACCTCTGCCCCCAGTACAAGGAGGACGTCACCGGCTTCCCCTTCGCCCGCGTGCTGCGTGGCATCTACCGCGACGAGACCATCCCCGACGTCTGGACCGCGACCTGGACGACGAAGGGCCGCCAGCGGGCGCTGATCGCGCTGGGCTACGATCTCGGGCGCACGGGCGCCGACGGGCTGTGGGGTCCCCGCAGCGTGGGCGCCCTGAAGAGCTTCCAGACCCGCAGCGGGCTGCCGGCCAACGGCTACTGGACCACCTTCGTCAACTGGAAGCTCTACGACGCCTTCCGCGCGAAGGGCCTGAGCTGGCCGCCGCCCTCGTCCTGAGCCAGGCTCAGGCGCGCAGGTCCGCCCCGATCGTGTCTGCGGCCCGCAGGGCGAGCGCGGCGATGGTCAGCGTGGGGGTCGCCGAGCCGCCCGTCGGGAAGACGGCGCTGCCCACCACGAAGAGATCCGGGTGGTCATGGCTGCGCAGGTCGGCGTCGACCACGCTGTCCGCCGGGCTGCGCCCCATGCGACAGGTCCCCATCGGGTGGTTGCCGATCATCCACCCAGGGTTGATGTGCTTCTCGCTCACGCCCACCGCGTCGGCCACCCGATCCAGCCAGCGCCCGGCCTCCGCCATGCCGCGGGCCGTGTACTCCCCGAGGCGCCAGCGCACCGTCGGCCGCGGGAGCCCGGTGCGGTCGAGCTGCGCGCGATCCACCTCCACCCGGTTCTCCGGGTCGGGGAGCTGCTCGACGATGGCGCGCAGCCGGAGCTGGCGCGAGACGTGGTCGGCCAGGGCGCGATCGAGCGCCTCCCCGCGCAGGCCCTGCCGGATGAAGACGCGCGCCATCATCAGGGGGTGGCCGCCGAAGCCGGTCCAGCCCACGTTGTTCACCTCCATCCGAAAGGCGGCGTGCTGCGCCCGAAAGGGGCCGTCGCGCAGCTCGTCCATGCCCGCGGTGGACTGCGGCCCGCGGTAGGGGAAGACCGGGTCCAGGGTCAGGCTGGCGTGGTCCACCATGAGGTGATCCATCAGGTTGCGCCCCACCTGGCCGCTCTGGTTGCCGACGCCGGCCGGGAGCGCGTCGGTGGCGGAGAGCAACATCAGGCGGGGCGTCTCGACGCCGTTCGCCGCGAGCACCGTGCGCCGCCCGCGCAGGCTCAGCGCGCTGCCGTCCGAGCGGCGGGCGGAGAGGCTCTGGACCCGCCCCGAAGCATCGATGTTGATCGATGTTACAAGCGTGTTATCGATGAAACGTGCCCCGAGCTGCTGGGCCTTCCCGACGTGCACCGAGGCGTCGTACTTGGCGCCCGTCGGGCAGATGGGCACGCAGGTCCCGCTGCCACAGCAGGCCTGACGCCCGTCGTAGGGGACGGCGTTGCGCGCCGCCGGGTCGGCCGCCACCGTGAGCCCCAGCGCCGCGACGGCCTGCTGCACGCGGCGATCCACGTAGGTCATCGGGATGGGCGGCATCGGGTAGGGGGCGCTGCGCGGCGGCCCCACGGCGTCGTCCCCGGAGACCCCCAGCGCGCGCTCGGCGGCGCAGTACCATGGCTCCAAGGCCGCGTAGTCGATGGGCCAGTCCACGCCGACCCCGTAGCGGGACCTCAACTGAAAGTCGTAGGGCAGCAGGCGCGGCGACATCCCGTGCCAGTGCCAGGTGGAGCCGCCTACCAGGCGCTCGTAGAGCACCGGGTAGGCCTCTGGCCCCGCGAACAGCAGGTAGGGGTCCGGCTCTCCGGGGCGCGGGCGCGGGGCGTGCTCCAGCTCCGGGTAGGGGTCGAGCGTGCCGCGGTCTGGGGAGGCCTGATAGCGCGCCACCGCGTCGGCCCGGTCCACCCGCCCACCGGCCTCCACCACCAGCACGCGGAGCCCCTGCTCAGCGAGGCGCCAGGCGACCAGCGCGCCCGCGACGCCCGCGCCGACGATCACCGCGTCCGCCTCCAGCGTGGCGCTCATGGTCGCGCGCCCCAGGTCTCGGGAGCGGCGGCGCACAGCGTCTGCGGGCTCGTCCAGGGCATGACGCGCCAGGCCAGCGCGCCGGTGAACGTGAAGCACCAGCGCTCCTTGCGCGTGACCTCGGCTCGCCCGCTGTCCAGCAGCCCGCTGTACCAGGCGACCAGGATCTCCTCCGCCATCGCCCGGGACGGCTCCCCCACGATCACGGCGTCGAGCTGCGCCGGCTCCAGCGCCCCGGCGGCCTCGACCTGCGCCATCAGCTCCTCCAGCTCCGACGGCCGCCAACGCCAGAGATGGCTGAGGATCAGCGCGGCGTGCTCGGGGTCCAGGTCGATCCGGCCGGTCAGCGCGCGGCAGACGGCGAGGAAGCGCGCCAGCGCGGGCTCGGGGTGGGGGTCGGCGCGGGTGGAGATCTCCGACGGGTCGCAGGCTGGCAGCGCGCCGAGGGAGGCGAGCGCCGCGACGCCGTGGAGCAGCCCTCGGCGCGTCCAGTCCATCGTTGGCCTCAATCCGCCCAGAACCGCTCCAGCTCCGACTCGCCCTCCTCGATCCAGGTCCGCACGCCCGCCTGGTAATCGTCCACGCTGCGCGTGGGGCACTCGCGCTTCGGATCGGCCAGGGCGGCGTCCTCGATGAGCGCGACCCAGGCGTCGATGCGCGCCAGCAGCGCGTCCGTGTCCACCGCCTCCAGCGCCTCGGCGACGGCGGCGCGGTGCGCGTCCTGGCACGCGTCGTCGTTGTAGCAGCCGCGGATGAGCGCGCCCGAGGGAGAGCGCCAGTTGAAGCCCCAGTCGGAGGCGTTGATGAAGGCGTAGTCCAGGTCCCAGGGGATGATCTCGGCGCGGTTGTCGTAGGGGTTGACGTACACCCGGTAGTTGTTGCGGTTCAGCGTGTAACCGTCCAGATGGCCGATCCACTGCTCGGCGATCCAGACGCGGTGGAGCTGGTCCAGGTCCACCAGCGGGTCCATGCGCGCGCTGAACGCGCTGCTGTCGTCGCGCACGGCCTCCGTGATGGCGTAGATGTCGCTCCGGCCGACGTCAACGCCCTCCTCGAGGGTGAAGTTGTCCTGCAGCCGACCCGTAAAATCGACGAGCTCGTAATCGTAACCGCCATAATACAGATACTTCCCGTCGTAGAGGTTCCCGTCGGGCGCCTCGTAGCGCTGCTTCAGGAAGCGGTCGTCTACGTGCTCCACCAGCAGGTAGAGGCCGTACGGCTCGCCGTCCACCGTGACCGTGGCGAAGGCGGTGCGCGGCGCGGGCAGGCCGAGCGCGTGGTAGATGGCGTATCCCGTGATCTCTTTGATGTAGCCGCAGTCCACCACCTCGTTGTTCAGGCTGACGCCCTCGAGGCCGAAGTATTCCTGCCCCTCCACGTAGCGGTTGAAGTCGATCTTGAACTTCGGCTTGCCGTCGATCTCGCGAAACGAGCCGATCTTGCCGCGCAAGCGGACGCCGACCGAGGAGAGCGCCTCGCCGTCCAGGCTCAGATCGCCCTCCACCCAGGAGTAGGGGTCGGCGCGCAGGGCCGCTGTCGCCTCGTCGCCCAGGGTCAGCGCCACCTCGTGCAGGACGGTGTCGTCGAAGAGGGCCACCTCGTCGGGCGTGAGGAGCAGGTCGTCCGTGTCCTCCTCCACCTCGGAGCCGCCGACGGACTCGATGGGGCCCGAGTCTTCGGGGATCTCGCCGTCGTGCGTGTCCTCCCCGCCGGGGGGGCCGGTCTCCGCTCCGCCAGGGGTGCCCGTCTCGGCTGGCTCGGGGTCGGGCTTGGAGGATGGCTCACAGGCGAACGGCCCGAACAGTCCAATCAGGCTGAGCAAGCGGCGTGTGCGCACAGGACCTCCACAGGAGGCAGGATAGCATCCCGCGCGCCGGTCGCCCTGCATCTGTTCAGGGCGCCGCGCGTCTGCGCCCGTCGAGCTGGTGGAGCGCGATCTCCGCCGTGCCCTCGGCGATCAGCGTCACGACCAGCGCGTCCTCGGTGGGCACGACCTCTCTTAGCGAGAGCGACTGTATATCCGCTTGTAACATCGCCTTCTTGCCGTTCGCCTCTCCCAGCGCGGTCTCGAGCTCCGCCCGCGCGTCCTCCAGGCGCTCGCCCAACGGGAGGCGCATGCGCTCCTCCAGCGCGGCGATCCCGCCCGCCTCCATGAGCCACCCTACCGCGCCGACGGCGTCCACATCGGTCTCGATCGCCGCCTCGAGCCGGGTCAGCCGCAGCTCCTGCGCGCCCGTGTCCAGCGTGGGCACGCCGGAGAGGTAGAGCCGACCGCCGCCGTCGAGCGGGGTCGAGGGGCCGTCCAGCTGGTAGTCCAGCGCGGCGACGACGGCCTCACCGGAGGGGTAGAGGAGGACCCGCGAGACCGTGAGCTGCGCGGCCTCGTCGGTGCCGGGCACGTCCAGCGTCTGTGCGCGGGCGGCCACCTTCTCCGTCATCATCGCGCTGAGCGTCTCCCAGTCCAGCGCCACCGGGATCTGCAGCGAGATGCCGCCGTCCCCGTCCGGCGCCACCCGCGGGGGCAGCGGCGTGAGGGCGAAGGCGGCGGGCGCCTCGCCCAGGACCAGGCGCAGCCGACCGCGCAGCCCGGCGTCCAGGTGCACGCCGTCCCGGGCGATCCGCGGGTCGCCGCTCATCAGGGCGACGGGCTGGATGGAGATCCAGGCGGGGATCCTGCCCCGAGCGGGCATGGGCTCGTGGAGCGCCGCCCAGGTGGCCTCCAGCCGCGCGCGGACGGGGTCGCGCTGGCGCAGGCGCTCGTCCACCCGCGCGGCGACCGTGACGAGCTGCTCGTCCAGGCGGGCGCGGAGGTACCGCTCCACCTCCACTTTTAGTGGGCCCACCTGGAGCACCGGCGCCTTCGTCCAGGTGTAGCGCAGCGTCGTGCGCGAGCGCAGCCCCCAGTCCGCCCCCAGGGAGAGGGCGACCTTCGCCGTCAGCGCCAGCGCGCCGTCTACCTCGAGCGCCCGCTTCGACCGGGGCGGCGTGACCTCGATCTGCGCGCTGACGGGCAGGGTCAGCTCCAGCGCACCCCCGCGCGACCCGAGGCTGAGCGGCCCCGAGCGGGCGATCTTCGCCGTGAGCACGAAGCCGCCCTCCAGCGCGCGCCCCTTCTCCTCGACAAAGACCTGCGGGATGGACGCCTCCAGCGAGGTCTCCAGCACCTCCATCGGGATGGTGATGGGCACCACCACGTCCGAGATCGGCGCCTCCGGGACGCCCGCGCTGGCCCAGCGGCGCGGCGCGATGGCCTCTCCACGACGCCCGGGGCGCAGGAGGGCCCACATCCCGACGCCGAGAGCCACCAGCAGCGCAAGCGTGAGGGCGACCAGCAGCGCGCGACGACGGGTCATGGGGGAGCCTTAACCCGTCGTCCGTGCCAGCAGCGCACGCTCAGTCCACCGGACACTCCGGATAGTAGACCAGGTCATCGATGTTCGAGCCCGGCGAGACCGTGCCGACCAGCGCCGTGTCGCCCGTGCTGTAGTCCACGTCGTAGAGCGAGGTCCCGGTCGAGACCAGGAAGCTCTGCGAGCGGGGGTCGTACTCGAGGCCGACCGAGACCAGGCTGACGCCGGTGGCGACGAAGTCCGACGCGGCGCCGGTGCTGGGGTCGATGGTGAACAGGCTGTTCGTCGAGGCGTCCGCGCCGACGATGCGGTCTGTAGCGCAGTCGTAGGTGGCGCCGCAGGCGGCGATGCGGAACCCGAGCGAGCCGATACTGGTCCCCGCGCCCGTGGCCGTGTCGAAGCTCACCAGCGAGCGGCTGGTGCGGTCGAGGCCGTACAGGTTGCCGTCGCCGTCGAAGGTGAGCCCGCAGACGACGCCGCGGCCGGAGGCGCCGACCTCCGTGACCTCGCCCGTGCAGGGGTCCAGCTTGTAGAGGATCCCAGCGTTGTGCAGATAGGCCGTCCCGTCCGGCCCGACCGCCACCGAAGAGACCGGCGTGCTGGTGGTGAGCGGGGCGATCTCCGTCGCGGAGGCGTCATCGGGGTCGATGCTGAACACGGCGTCGTAGGTGGTGTCGGCGCTCATCAGGAACCTGCCCTCGACCACCGCCTCGTCCAGCTCGTTGTCGCAGTCGTTGTCCACCCCGTCGCAGACGTCGATCTCGCCGGGGTTCAGGTCGGGGTCGGCGTCGTCGCAGTCCCCACCCATCGAGACGGTGTCCGCGGGCGCGTCACAGTCCACGACCTCGGTGCTGTCGGGGCCGTAGCCGTCCCCGTCCTCGTCGGTGTACCAGGAGCCGGCGTCCACCGCGTCCTCGTCCACGTCGCCGTCGCAGTCGTTGTCCACGTCGTCGCAGACCTCCGCCTCGCCCGGGTTGACGTTGGCCGCGTCGTCGTCGCAGTCGTCGTCGTTGCTCACGGCGTCATCGGGCGACTCGCAGGAGACGGTGGAGCTGGCCGGGTCGCCGTAGCCGTCGCTGTCGCTGTCCGAGTACCAGGTGTCGGCGTCGAGGGCCGAGTCCTCGTCGATCTCGCCGTCGCAGTCGTCGTCGATGTCGTTGCAGCGCTCGCGCTCGTCCGGGTTGACGTCGGCGTCCGTGTCGTCGCAGTCCTGGTCGTCGTCCGTGTAGCCGGCGGGCTCGTCGCAGGCGCGCCGCGTGGTGCTGGCGTCGCCATAGCCGTCGCTGTCGTCGTCCGCGTACCAGGTCTCGGCGTCCACCGCGCCAGACTCGTCCACCGCGCCGTCACAGTCGTCGTCGTCGCCGTCGCAGACCTCGTCGGCGTCCGGGTTCGCGTCCGGGTCGGTGTCGTCGCAGTCTTCATCATCCGCGACATAGCCCGAGGGCGCGTCGCAGGCCGTGGTCGAGGTGGAGGCGTCGCCGAAGCCGTCCGAGTCGTCATCGGCGTACCAGGTGCTGGCGTCCGAGGCGCCCTCGTCCACGCGACCGTCGCAGTCGTTGTCCGCGTCGTCGCAACGCTCCGTCGCGCCCGGATAGGCCGAGCTGTCCGTGTCGTCGCAGTCGTCGTCCGACCCAACATAACCGGTCGGCGCGTCGCAGGCCTCGCGGCTGTCGCTGGCGTCGCCGTAGCCGTCGCCGTCGTCGTCGTCGTACCAGGTGCTCTCATCGACGGCGTCGCCCTCGTCCACGCTGCCGTCGCAGTCGTCGTCGTCGCCGTCACAGACCTCGTTGGCGCCTGGATACTCGCTGGCGTCCGCGTCGTCGCAGTCCTCGCAGGCGGCGAAGTCGTCGCCGTCCTCGTCCTCGTAGCGGGTGGACCCATCACAGTTGTAGTCGTTGGGATCCGCGCAGTCGTCCTCGACAGCGCCCGGGTTGTAGGCGGGATCGTCGTCATCGCAGTCGCCGCCGCTCGCGACGTAACCCGAGGGCGCGTCGCAGGAGCTGCTGCTGCGGCTGTCGTCCCCATAGCCGTCGTCGTCGCCGTCGTAGTACCAGGTGCTCTCGTCGATCGCGTCGCTCTCGTCCACCGCGCCGTCGCAGTCGTCGTCGTCGCCGTCGCAGACCTCGTCGGCGGCCGGGTTCTCGTCGTCGTCCGTGTCGTCACAGTCCGTGTCGTCGGACACATAGCCGGAGGGCGCGTCGCAGGCGTCCACGCTCTCACCGGCGTCGCCGTAGCCGTCGCCGTCCTCGTCGGCGTACCAGGTGGCCGAGTCGCCCGCGCCGTCATCCGCGGTGCCGTCGCAGTCGTTGTCGATGCCGTCGCAGACCTCGGCCGCGCCGGGGTTGATGTCCCCGTCGTCGTCGTCGCAGTCGGTGTCGTCCTCGATATAGCCGTCCGGCGCGTCGCAGGCGTCCGCGCTGGTGTAGGGATCGCCGTAGCCGTCCCCGTCCCCGTCGGCGTACCAGCTGCTCGAGCCGGTGGCGCCCGCCTCGTCCACGCTGCCGTCGCAGTCGTTGTCCACGCCGTCGCACTCCTCGGTGGCGGCGGGGTTGATCGCGCTGTTCGTGTCGTCACAGTCGCCCGAGCGCCGACGCCAGGCGCTGGACGGGCGCTCGCAGGCGTAGGTGGTCACGCTGCCGTTGCCATAGGTGTCGAGGTCGGCGTCCTGGTAGTAGCGCAGCCCGTCCTCGGGGTCCTCGTCCACCTCGCCGTCGCAGTCGTTGTCCGCGTCGTCGCAGTACTCGAGCGCGGCCGGGTTGCTGTCGGCGTCGCCGTCGTCGCAGTCGGTGTCATCGCTGACGAAGCCGTCCGGCTGGGCGCAGGCGCTGGCCGTGCTGGACGCGTCGCCGTAGCCGTCGCCGTCTACGTCCTCGTACCAGGTCAGCGCGTCGAAGGCGGCGTCCTCGTCCGTCTCGCCGTCGCAGTCGTTGTCCACGCCGTCGCAGTACTCCGCCCCGTCGGGGTGAACGTCCGCGTCCGCGTCGTCGCAGTCGTCGCCAGACGCGACATAGCCTTCGGGCGCCTCGCAGGCGTCCACGCTGTCGCTGGGGTCGCCGTAGCCGTCGCCGTCGCCGTCCGCGTACCAGGTGCCGGACCCGCCAGCGCCCGACTCATCGACCTCGCCGTCGCAGTCATTGTCCACGTCGTCGCAGGTCTCGTCCGCGCCCGGGAAGATGCCCGCGTCCGCGTCGTCGCACTCTTCACAGGCGGCGAAGCCGTCGCCGTCCTCGTCGGTGTAGCCCACCGACCCATCACAGTTGTAGTCATTGGGATCGGCGCAGTCGTCCTCGACGGCGCCCGGGTTGTACGCGGTGTCCGTGTCGTCGCAGTCACCGCCATAGGCCGCGTACCCATCGGGCGCTGCGCAGGCGGTGGTGGTGCTCGTGTCTGCACCATAACCGTCCGCGTCGCCGTCGGCGTACCAGGTGCTGGCGTCCGTGGCGCTGTCCTCGTCGATCTCCCCGTCGCAGTCGTCGTCGTCGCCGTCGCAGATCTCGTCGGCGCCCGGATACTCCGCGCCGTTGGAGTCGTCGCAGTCCGTGTTGTCGGACGTGTACTCGTCTCCCGGATCGCAGGAGGTCACGGCGACCTCCGGGTC
>CAZKWG010000245.1:0-10038 GCA_964556105.1 uncultured Enterobacterales bacterium
CCGCCGCAGATGCGCAGCGCACTGGCGCCCAGCGACTCGCAGATGGCGTAGTCGATGAAGCAGGCGCAGGCGAACTCGGACGGCACGATGAGCAGGATGAGCAGCATGAGCACGAGCTCGACGCTGATCAGCAGGGTGCCGATGCTCATCCCCGCCTTGAGCGGGATGTCGTACACGCCGTAGGGCTTGCCCTTCAGCGAGGCGAAGGCCGTGCGGGAGTTGGCGATCGTGTTGATGCGGATGCCGAACCAGGCCACACCATAAGAGCCGAGGATGCCGACGATCGACATCAGCAGCACCACCGCCACCTGCGGGACCGGCATGTGCGCCAGCGCCGTGAAGTAGTAGACGATGATCGCGCCGATGAACAGCTCGAGCAGCGCGATGAGCTTGGCCTGCTGGATCATGTAGGTCTTGCAGGTCTCGTAGATGAGCTCCGAGATGTCCAGCATCGCCTGATGAGCGGGAAGGGCCTTGACCTGGGCGTACTGCAGCAGGCCAAAGAGGCCGCCCAGCACGCAGATGACCAGGCCGATCGTCAGGAGCGCGGTACCACTCACGCTCGAGCCGAAGAGGTCGAAGGTCGTCTTGCTCAGATCGGGGAGGACGATGTCCGCCTCGCTGGCGTGCGCGGGCGCAGCCAGGAGCAGCATCGTGAGGAGGGCCGGCAGGCCCTTTAGAAAGGATTTCAGCGCAGGCACGGCCAGCGGTCTCCTTGTTGGCGGTTCAGCGAGGCCGGAGATCCCGGGACTGCGGGGTCCCCTTCAATTACGAGCCCGGCCGCTTAATCGAGCGCGCGCCTCCATGCAAAGCCTTCATTGGGACGCGCCGCGTATAGTCAGGCTCCCATGCACGCTCTTTCGCATCCTAGAGACTATTGGGCGTCCAGAACGTAGAGGCGCCCCTCGATCCCCATCGGCAGGCTCCACGTCTCCACCGGCGCGGAGGCGCGCGCGTCCAGCCAGCTCTCCCGCAGGGTGTCCCCAGGGACGAACGCGGCGTACAGCGCGGTGAAGTCCCGCGAGGGCCAGGTCTCGGTCGCGAAGGGCCCCACGAAGACCATGGCCCGTGATCCCTGGGCGTCGCCGGCCACGGAGACGGTCGCGAGATCCCAACGATAGCCCAGGCTCGCGGCTCGAAACAGGTAGACGCCCATGCCGGGAGCGCCCCGCCCGTCGTCGATGAGCAGGCCCACCGTCCCGTCCTGGCGCGCGTGCAGCGCCGCCAGCCCGAGGAGGGCGCGATCGACCTCCCAGACGGTGGGATCCAGCGAGACCGGCGCGTAGCTCTCGGCCGGCAGCGGCCAGCTCTTCCCGGCGTCGCCGATGCGATGCCCATAGTCCCGGTTGGCCGGCGCGGGCGCGTCCGAGGCGTAGCGGGAGACCGTCCCGCCCAGCCCGATCAGGGCTACCGGCACCAGCCAGCGGTGCACGCGCGAGGCCCCTGCCAGGGCCGCGACGAGCGGTAGGACGGGGAGAAGATACCGATCCTGCCGCTGCACGCTCTGGGCGAGGACCAGCCAGCCGCCCAGGATGGCGAGCAGCGCCAGCGCGCGACCGTCCGGCAGGGCCTCGCGTCGCCGGCGCGTCGCGACGCCGACGAGCAGGGCGATGGCCCCGGGCCAGCCCCAGGCGTCGAGGGCCGCGGCCGGGTACCAGCTCAGGTTCTCCCAGGCATACCAGGGACCGCGCGCCAGATCGCGGGCGGCGACGAGGAAGGGATCGGGGGCCGTGCTCGCCGCGACATAGGCCAGCACGTCGTCGAAGCGCCAGACCAGCCAGGGCCCGGCCACGGCCAGGAAGGCCAGGACCGCCTCGAGCAGGCGCGGCCAGCGCTGCTCGCGCAGCACCCAGACCCCGGCCAGCGCGCAGGGCGCCCAGAGGAACATCGGGAAGGTGTACTTGCTCAGGAAGCCGAGCCCCATCCAGGCGCCCCAGGCGAGGACGTGCCGGCGATGCTGGAGCCGCTCGCTGGCGGCGAGGTGGCTGAGCGCCTGAACCGCGCAGGCGGCGGCGACCAGATCCACCCCGCCCAGCTCGGCCTGCGCCCAGACCAGCGCGGGGGCCGCGAGCCAGACGGCGCCGCTCGGGCCTCCTCCCAGGCGTCGGATGCCGTCCACGCAGAGCGCGAGGAGGCCCGCCGACGCCAGCAGGTGCGCCCAGCGACCCGGCCCCGCCAGCAGATAGGCCAGGGTCCAGGGCAGATAGGCGCCAGGCGGATGCGGCGCCAGCAGGGTCAGCAGCGAGCGCAGGAACGAGCCAGGCTCGAGGGCGCGCAGATCTCCGGCCAGCCGCATCGAGGCGCCGAGCACGTGCGGCCCGTCTCCGGCCGGCCAGCGACCCGAGCGCACCACCAGGATCGCCCAGCCCATCAGGACGAGGGCGCAGACCGCGGGCCAGAGCCAGCGCGGCAGTCGGCGTGGCAGCCTCATCGGCCGGGCTCCTCGACGCAGGCGAGCATCCAGCCATCAACTAGCTCACCTAGTACAGGGCTCGTGCAGCTCCCCCGGGCGCCGAGGTCGATGACGCGCTGCCAGGGGCTCCAGCTTCGACCGTCCGCGCTGCGGCTGAGCACGGGCTGCCTCCGGCCGTCCAGGGCCGCCTGCGCCAGCAGCAGCAGCTCCTCCGCTCCCTCGCGGGCGATCACCCGCGCAAACGGCACGCTCACCCCGGGGAAGCGGGCGATCTCCGCGAGCGGCTCGCCGGCCGCCACGACCACGCTGTCGGGGTGCGCGGTGGCGAAGAGCAGGATCTCCCCCCGAAAGCGCGCCGGGCTCGGATCGGCCAGCCCCTCACCCAGCAGCCGCGCCTGAGCCGGCGGCGAGGACCGCAGCCGATGCGCGCCCTGAGCCTTGGCGGGGTCCCCTCCCCTGCCCACGGCCGCAAAATACCAGAACCCGCCCTCGAGCCCCTGAGGATCGACGGCCGCCACGGCCTCAGGGTCCTCGATCGGCCAGGCGGCGGGCGTCCAGCGCGAGGGCTGCCCCGCCTCAGCCCGGGTGAGCCGCGCGGTGGCCGTCCACCCGCGGACGCGCAGGCTGGGAAAGAGCTCTTCCAAGAGGGGCGGCTCGACCATGGGGAGCCCCGTCAAGGCGAGCCGCCCGTCCGGCTCGACGTGGAGCCCGAGGCTGGAGACGCCCCCCGCGAGCGGGGCCCGGGATCCTGTCCAGGGCCCGTCCGGCGTCTCCGCGGTGAAGACCCAGACCTGAAAAGGTAGCTCTGAGGCTCGCTCCAGCGCGACCGCCATTGGATCCGCGCCGCAGCCGAGCAGCCCGAGGCTGAGCAACAGGAGCGGCGCGGACATCCAGGCGTGCACAGCGCGACCGTAGCACAGGCGTCGCGCTCCACCACGCGCCTGATAGACTCGACGCGCGTCGCAGGAGGCGCGACTGACCATGATCCTGTCCCGATCGCTCCGTGTGGCTGGCCGGATCTGCGCGCTGGCCAGCCTTGGCGCCGGCCTGTTCCTGGGCTGGCTCGGCTGGACCTGGTCGCGGCAGGGGCTGGAGGCCGACGAGCTGGACCCCGGACTCGGGATCCGCGTGGACGTGGACGCGAACGGGATCCCTACGATCGTCGCCAGCAACTGGCAGAACCTCGTCGAGGCCCAGGGCTATGTGGTCGCATCTGAGCGGCTCTGGCAGATGGATCTCCTGCGCCGCGCCTCGGTGGGCGGGCTGGCCGAGTGGTTCGGTGAGCCGGCGATCGAGGCCGATCGCGCGAAGCTGCTGGAGGACTGGGGAGGCGCGGCCCAGCGGCTGGCGGAGGCGCTGCCCGCCGATCAACGGGCGAGCTGCGAGGCCTACGCGCGCGGCGTGAACCGCTTCATCGAGACGGCTCCGAGGCGCTGGGGCGTCGAGTACACCATCCTCCGCGTCACCCCGGAGCCCTGGACCTGCGCCGACTCCATGGCGGTGATGCTGGCGATGGCGCGTGACCTGAGCTCCAGCGCGAGCCGGGATCTGGAGCGCTGGGGCTGGCGCGCGGCGCTGGACGAGGAGTGGGAGCGCTTCCTCTTTCCTGAGGATCACCCCTGGAACATCCCCCTCTTCGGCGAGCCTGGCCCGCCCCTGGCCCTCCCGGAGCGTCGCCTCTCTGAGGGTCGCGCGCTCCCGGGCGCGCCCGGCGATGACCCCATCACGCCCGGCAGCAACAGCTGGGCCTGGCGGGGCAGCAGCGGCGCGCTGCTGGTCAACGATCCTCACCTGGGCGCCAACGTCCCGCACCTCTGGTACCTGCTCCGCCTCTACATCGGGCCGGACGAGTGGGCGGTGGGCTCCGCCATCCCGGGCGTCCCAGGGGTCGTGCTGGGGATGAACGCGCACCTCGCCTGGGCGTTCACGAACACCGCCGAGGACGTGGACGACTACGTCATCGAGACGCTGGACGAGGCACGCAGCCGCTATGTCTCCCGCTGGGAGACGGGCGCGGACGGGAGCCCCCAGCCGGTCTGGGCCCCCATCGAGCGACGCAGCCTGACGCTGGAGATCAAGGGCCAGGATCCACTCCCAGTGGAGGCGCGCTTCACCGAGCGGGGCCCGCTCTCCGAGGTCCAGGGCCCCGAGGGGCCCGTGACCGTGAGCCGGCTCTGGCTGCCCTTCCAGGATCCGAGCGTGGTCGCCCACGCCCCGGGCGTGCTCTTCGCGCAGGCGAAGGACCTCGAGCAGCTCGAGGCCGCCATCGATCGGTTCCGGTACCCGGCCCAGAACGTGCTGGCGATGGATCGCCAGGGGAGCATCCTCTTTCGGGTCTCGGGCACCGGGATTCAGCGCGTCGCGGACGGCGCCATCCCGGGTCCGGCCTCCACCCACGCCTGGGCTGGTCTGGCCCCGCCCAGCGAGCGCCCGCGCCTGCTCATCCCCGCGGAGACCCCGGGGCCCGTGCACGTCGAGACGGCCAACGCCCGCATCTGGGCGGGCCCCTGGCATCAGGGCTGGGACTCCGACGGCCGCACCGCGCGGATCCGCGCCTTGCTGGAGGGCCGCGACGATCTGGACGCCGCCGCGATGCAGCAGATGCAGCTCGACACGCACAGCCGCTACCTGCAGATGCTCGTGCAGTGGGTCGCTGAGACCCACCGCCCCTTGGACGGCGGCGAGGAGGCGACGCTGGCGCGGTGGCGCGCCTGGGATGGCCAGGCGATCGAGGACCCCCAGACCTTCTCCGAGGCGCTCGCGGTCGCCAGCGCCCTGCGGGACAGCCTGCTCTTGCAGGTGCGACGGCAGCTCCTGCCGCCGGCGCTGAAGCGGGCCGAGTACGACTGGCCGCGCGAGGACGCCTGGGTGCTGGCGACCCTCGGCCTCGCGGATCCCAGCTTCTATGAGGAGATCGACTGGGCGCTCGCCCGCGAGCGTCAGGCCATCGACCGCTTCGGCCTCACGCCCGAGACCCTGGCCAGCGCGGCGATCCGCGCGGCGGCGAGCGACGATCCCACGCCCTACAGCGTGCGCAACCGCTGGGTCGCCCAGCATCCCTTCGTGGACCGCGTCCCGTTGCTGGGGCCGCGCTTCGCCATTGACACGCCCCCGCAGCACGGGTGGTCCGATCTGGTGCGCGCGGAGCGCCCGCGGGGCGGCGCCTCCGTCCGCTTCGTCTGGGACATGCTCCACCCCGAGAACAGCACCTGGATCACGCCCGTCGGCCAGTCCGGGCACCTCCGCTCCCCCCACTTCTCCGACCTCCAGGCGCTCTTTCACGGCGACGAGCGCCTGCCCGTCTTCGACCGGAACCACGACTGGGGCTTTTAGTGACGGGCCGACCGCCGCCGCTCCTGCACCTGCTGCTGGCGCTGCTGGTGAGCTGGCCGATGGCGCGCGATCCGCGGGGGAGCCTGATCGGCCACCCGGACGTAGACGTCTGGAACCACGCCTGGGGCGCCTGGTGGTGGTGGGAGAGCCTCTCCCAGGGGACGCTGCCCTGGCGGACCACGCTGCTGCGGGCGCCCGACGGGGGCGTGCTCTGGTTCATCGATCCGCTGCTGGCCGCGTTGAGCGCGCCGCTGGTGCCCCTGATCGGGGTGGCCGGGGCCTGGAACGCCGGCCTGCTGGCGAGCCTGGTCTTCACGAGCTGGTCCGGTGCTGCGCTGGCGCGCGCGCTGGGCGAGGAGGGTCGGCCCGTCTCCGCGCTGGGGCAGAGCGTGGCCTCGGGGAGCCTGGTCTGCTCGGCCGCGGTCGTCGCGGCGCTGCACAACGGCATCTCCGAGGCGCTCCACCTCGGGCCGCTCGCGCTCGGCCTGGCGGCGGGCGAGCGGACGATCCGCTCCCCGGAGCCGCGGCGGGCGCTGCTCGCGGGCGCGGGGGCGGGGCTGGTCGCGCTCGTCTCGCCCTACCTCGGCCTGGGTCTGGGCCTCGCCCTCGGGGTGCGCGCGCTGGGGGCGCTGCTGAGCGGTCGAAGGGGCCGGGATCGGCTGCTTCGAGCGCTCCTCTGCTGGGCGCTCGGCGCGCTGGTGCTCGGGGCGATCGGGGTGCTGCCGCTCGCCGCGCAGCTGGACGCGGCCGACGCCATCGTGCGGCGCCCCGAGGGCATGGACGAGAGCCTCGCCCTGCACAACGCGGTCGACCCGAGGGGCCTCCTCCTCCCGCTCAGCGTCACGGTGCGCGCCGACGAGGGCTTCGCCAGCGGCGCCTGGCTCGGCCTGCTCGCCCTGGGCCTGGCCCTGCTGCGCCCTCGCCCCGCCTGGCTCGTCGCCGCCCTCGTCTGCGGGGTCACCGCGCTGGGTCCCTGGCTCTCCTGGGGTGGCGCCTGGGTGGAGCTGGGCGGCGCGCGGATCCCGCTCCCCTGGCGCGCGCTTCAGGCGCTGCTGCCCTTCGGCCTCACGCACCCGAGCCGCCTGCTACTGGTGACGCTGACGGTGGTCGCCGGGCTGGCGGGGGCTGGCGCCGACAGGGTGCTCCTCGCCCTCGGCGGGATGCGCGCGGCGGGGGTGGCGCTGGTGCCCCTGGTGGCGCTGGACGGGCTGCTGCTCTCGGGCGCGCCCTGGCCGATCGCGACGAGCCCAGCCGAGATCCCCGCTGTCTACGGCGAGCTCGAGCGCCTGGCCGACCAGGATGCCAGGAGCGTCGTGCTGGACCTGCCCACGGACGCGGGCGCCACCATGGCCACCAGCCGCTACCTGTACTGGCAGACGGCCCACGGTCGCCCCATCCCCTACGCCCCCGACGCGCGCGCCAGCACGAGCGCCCTCATCGACGATCCCTTCTTCCGAGCCCTGGCCGCCCTCGCGACGCGGCGCGCCGACGAGCAACGCGCGACGGGGCTCGACCACGCGCCGCAGGGTGACGCTCGGCCGGAGCGGCTACGCGACCGCGGCGTGCGCTGGATCGTGCTGCACAGGGCGCTCGACTCATCGCGAGCCGACGCGGTTCAGCGCCTGCTCGAGGCCTCCCTGGGTCCCGGCAGACCGATAGAAGGCGCCCTGCTCTGGGATCTGGAGACGCTGCCCAGACCCTGAACAGCGGGCCCAGACGAGCGACGGCCCCGGGGATGAGCCGGGGCCGTCCTCCTCCTCATGTGTGTCGTCAGGCTGCCGATCGGAGCTCGCGACGGCGCCCTGGGGTCCAGGCGCCGTCGTGAGCCCGTCTCAGGGGCAGGCAGTAGGCTTGGTCGTCAGCGTGGACTCGCACTCCTGGATGGACTCGGCGCTGCAGGCGTCGACGCCCGCGCGACCGATCGCCGAGTCGGTGTTGTTGCCGCCCCAGAGCTGATCGTCGTCCGCGCCGCCGCAGATGCTGTCGTTGCCGTTGCCGCCGCAGATGGCGTCCACGCCCTCGTTGCCCATCAGCTTGTCGTCGCCGGCATCGCCGTCGATGGAGTCCAGTCCGGTCCCGCCGACGATGAGGTCGTTGTCGCCGCCGCCGCGGATGATGTCGTTGCCCGCGTCGCCCGTGATGTTGTCCTCACCGCCGTCGCCGTAGATGGTGTCGTCGCCGTCGTTGCCGTGCAGGACGTCCTTGCCCGACCCGCCGCTGATGTAGTCGTTGCCGAGATCGCCGGTGATCTCGTCGGCGCCGCTGTTGCCATAGATCGTGTCCGCGCCATCGTCCCCGTGGAGCTGATCGTCATAGTCCGAGGTCGTGTTGGACCCGTAGATGGTGTCGTTCCCACCGTGACCGGCGACGAAGCCGATCAGCTTGGTCGCGGTGCCCATGTTGTCAAGATTGTAGGTGACGCCGCTCACCGTCGTGGTCAGCGAGATCGTGTCCGCGTAGAGCGAGCCGGACACCGAGACGCGGTTGACGTCCGAGCTGGTGAGCTCACAGCAGAACGAGTTGCCGGCCGAGTCCTCGCCCCAGGCCGAATAGTCGAAGCTCGTCACCGCAGAGACGATCGTGATGTTCGCGGCGCCGCTGTCGCCGTTGGCCGAGAGGTTGCAGCCCCAGACCTCGGTGGGGGACTGGGAGCAGACGTTGATGGTTGCGCCACCATCACACTCGAGGCCGGCGTAGGCGCCCGGACAAGCCCAGGCCGCGCTCGAGGTAGCAGTGACAAGGAGAGACGCCATGAAAAGCCGAGTGTACATATCAGACCCTCCTGATGAGGCCTTCCGTGACCTCACTCTACCGAGTATAATAAAAGTTTTGCTTTTCGGTCGACTTCTGCGCACAACAACGAAGAAAATTTTTTACCGGCGTTCAACCTTGGTAACTTTGGCGCCCTTCCGCTCCCCTATACGCATTTTTTCATCCTGAATCGCGCGCCGTGCGTGCGACGGGGGATGAAACGCCTCCAGCGGAGGGTTTTTGGAGAATTTTTTTCGCCGGCCGCGAGCGACGCGACGCAGGGAGCTCAGCGAGGCGAGGCGGGCTGCAGGTTGACCGCGCACCGAAAGCCGGTCGTCTTGCGGCGCAGCTCGGCCAGAAAGCCGTTGCGCTCTCCGTCCAGGTTCAGCTCGAAGGCAAAAAAGTAGCTCCCCCCTCGAACACCGCGGTACAGAGCCATCCCCTCGGTGCGCGGATCGAGGAGCGGCGCGTCTCCATGAGCGGCGCCGAAGCGCTCCCAGCCGCCGCCCCAGGCGTCCTCGGTCCACTCCCAGGCGTTGCCGAAGGTGTCGAGGAGCCCGTCCGGGCTCGCCCCGCGGGGGAAGGCACGGACGGGCGAGGTGCGCAGCCAGCCGTCGGAGTCGTCGAAGAAGGGCTCCTCGGCCTGGCCGTGGTTGAGGGCCGTGGCGTCGAAGCGGTCTCCCCAGGGGAAGGGCCGTCCCTCGGCGCCGAGCGCCGCGCGCTCCCACTCCGCGTCGGTGGGGAGGCGGGCGCCCCGCCAGCGGCAGTACTCGCGCGCGTCATACCAGCTCACGAGGATCACCGGATGATCGGCCAGCTCCTGGCCGTCGTCGGGACTGTGCCAGGCGTAGCCGTCCTCGGCCCAGGCCTCGTCCACGCTGGGCAGGCGGTAGCCGGTCTCGCGCAGGAAGGTGGCGTAGGCGGCGTGGGTGACCTCGGTCTGGTCGATGGCGTAGGGCGAGAGCGTCACGCGACGGCGCGCGCGCACGACCGGGCCTCCACCCGGTGGAGGGTTGGGGCCGACCCGCGGCGAGCCCACCCAGCTCTCCCCGCCCGCGATGGCGATCATCCCCGCAGGCGGCGGCTCCAGGGCCGGGGCCGGCTCGCCACCCGCGCAGGCGCAGAGCAGGATCAGCGCGGATAGACGCATCGAAAGCCCAGGGTGAGGCGAGGCTCGTCGGGGCGCGCAGGCTCGCGGTGGGTGCAGGTGGCGTACGACGGGAGGTTGGCGTAGCTGCCGCCGCGGATCACGCGCCAGGGGCTCTGCTCGGCCAGCTCCGGCCGGGCGTAGCTGTCGCGGTGATAGCGCGAGCTGGTCCACTCCCAGACGCTGCCGGCCAGCTCCTCGACGCCTTCAGGTGTGAACGTGCTCGGGTCGGTGCGCGGGAGGGTGACGATGCCGGGGAGCGTGCCGTTCTTGCCGTAAGCGGACTCCTCCCACCAGAGGGCGGGGCGCCGGGGGTCCTCTCCCCAGGGATAGGGGCCGCCAGAGCTGGCCTTGCAGGCGCGCTCCCACTCCTCTTCGGTCGGCAGGCGCCCGC
>CAZKWG010000246.1:0-6239 GCA_964556105.1 uncultured Enterobacterales bacterium
CCCGCGCCAACGCCGTCAAGGCCCTGCTGGTCGCCGCCGGCATCTCTCAGACGCGCCTGGACACGGAGAGCAAGGGCGAGTCGCAGCCTGTCAACGCCACCGGTCACGACGAGACGGACCCCGACGACTACAACTACACCCGCTGCCGTCGCGTCGAGTTCCACATCAAGAACTTCGACTACGACTTCCTGCTGCAGCTCGACAGCGTCGACACGGGCTCCGGCACGGACGAGATCGTCTTCGCCGCGACCACGGAGACCGAGTCCGAGCTGCTGGCCAGCGAGGAGGGTGAGGAGTCGAAGGAGGTGTCCGTCAGCGACACGATCACGATCACGGCGGGCAGCGCGAGCCAGGCCTTCACCGCGATCGCCTCGTCGTCGAGCACCGTCGCCGCCAACCAGTTCAAGGTCTACGCCGGCGATCCGGAGGAGACCGCCGAGGCCCTGGCCGCGGCGATCGAGGCCTCGACCACGTTCACCGACGTCAGCGCCGTCGCAAGCGGCGCCACGGTGGCGATCAGCGGCGAGGGCTCGACCGTCTACCTGACGCTGACCACCACCAAGAAGGGCGACGCCGCCAACAACACCTCCCTCTCGGCGTCGGACTCGCTGCGCGTCAGCAAGCCCTTCTCCAAGGGCAAGGACGGCAAGGCGCCGGAGCCCGGCGACACCGTCAGCATCGGCAAGGTCGTCTTCGCCGTCGCCGACCCGGACGACCCCGACGCCGTGCCCGACGGCGCGGACGCGACCTTCGCGTTGGGTGACGACGCCGACGCCACGGCGCGCAACCTGACCGCCCGCATCAACGACACCATGGACGGAGAGGTGAGCGCCGCCGTCGCGGGCAACGTGGTGACCATCGCCGGCACCCCGGGCACCGCGCTGGCGGTGGACAGCGAAAACGACGCCTTCAAGCTCTCGTCGAAGAAGGTGGGCGGGACCAAGAACCTGACCAGCGCCTCGGCGAACCAGGCCAAGGCCTTCGCGCTGTCCGTGGATGTCCACTACGCGAAGAAGTACGACCTGAGCCTCAGCGGCAACTCCAGCATCAAGGCGCGCCTGGTCGCCATCCCGGCTCCCGCGGACTTCCTGGACGAGATCAAAGCGTACCTGTCGGAGTGATGCATGCCCAGCCAGGTCGCGACCCTACCTCGGACGCTGCTGCAAGCGCCCCTGCCCGACATCGTCCAGCGCCTGGGTCTGGCCATCGCACAGGCTCAGCTCGCGTTGGACCAGTCGAGCATCGCGCTCGCGAAGGAGCTCATCGACACGACCCTCGAGCTGACGCCGGGTGATCCCCGGAGTCTGCTCTCGCTCGGCTTCACGCCCACCTTCTACGCGTTCACCGAGGCCACCGTCGAGGCGCGCCTCACGTTCACGATGTCCGAGGTGACCGAGACCAGCGTCGCGGCCAGCCTCGGCGTGAACCTCGAGTGCTTCGCCGCGACGGTGGACGCCTCCTACTCCCGGAAGTTCTCGTTCGAGGCCTCCGGGTCGAGCTCGGTGATCGCGAGACTCGCGACAGTGCCCGCGCCCACCGCGTTCCTCGACCTCCTCGCCGAGGTCGCGGAAGAGAACAGCAACGACGACTGATCGCCGCGGGCGACCGGTCAACCGCACAACCCAACACCATCAAGAGAACACACCATGTCGATTGGACAGATCGGTCAGGACCTGCTCAACGTCCCGATGGGGGACATGATTCGTCAGATGGCCTTCGCCATCGCTGACGCCCAGGTGGCGCTCGACGCCGCCGCCTGCGAGACGGCGATGATGATGAGCGGCACGCAGACGGAGGTCGACGATAACAACGTCGCGCAGCCCGTCGGCCTCGTCACCATCGGCGGCGAGAACTACAGCATGCTGGAGCTGGGCTTCACGCCCACCTTCTACCAGTTCGTAGACACGATCATCGAGGTGCGCATCGCCATCAAGATGACCTACGAGCGCGAGGATCGCGGTGCCTACAAGAGCACCACGACCAATGTGCGCGTGGGCAAGGGCCGCGGCATCCAGGTCAGCTCCAGCACTGTGGACGGCACCTACCAGGCCAAGTTCGGCTACTCCGCCGAGGGCTCCAGCCTGCTGCGGACCAAGCTGGCCCCCGTGCCGCCCCCTGCGCTCTTCGAGGAGCGCATCCGCGCCATCGTCGAGGCGAACTCCACTCCCTGATCCAACTCCGTCCGCTTCACGGCCACAGCCGTGATCAACCCAAGGTGACCCAATGCCGGTACCCTACAACGTGAACATCGGACAGGAGCTGCTCAACGTCCCGTTCGCGGAGATGATCCGCAACATGGGCGTGGCCATCGCCGAGGCCCAGCTCGAGCTGGACATGGTCGGCATGCGCATCGCGCAGATGATGGCGGGCGTGATCGAGTACGATGACGGGAACAACAACGTCCAGGACAACACCACCCCGCTGATCAAGTTCAACGACGAGGAGTACACGCTCCTCGAGCTGGGCTTCACGCCGACCTTCTACCAGTTCGTCGAGACGATCATCGAGATCAAGGTGGCGATCACGGTGCGCAGCGAGGTCTCGTCCAACTCGACCACGCGCAACGCCAACATCACCACCCCGAGCATCGCCGGGCTCATCGGGCTGAGCCGGCAGGGCCGCAACATGAGCGTCAGCTCGGTCAACGCGTCCTATGCCAGCAAGTTCCAGTACTCCGCGGAGGGCTCCAGCCTGATGCGGACCAAGCTGGTGCCTGTGCCCGCCCCCGCTGTGTTGGAGGAGCGCATCCGCGCCACCTACGCGCAGAACGGCGAGCCCGAGCCGTAGGCGAAGAACCCGCAGAGAGGGAGGACGCGATGGACTGGGTGAGCTGGCAGGACGTGATCGAGGACGAGCTCGACGAGGCCGCGGCGGAGGGGCGACCCCCGCCCAGCTCGGAAGAGCTCATGGCGAAGGCAGGGATACCCACCTCTCTGGAGGAGGTCGCCCAGTCCGTGCCTGCCCTCCGCGACCTGCTGGCGAAGCGCAAGGCGCTGGAGGACAAGATGGGCAACCTCCTCGGAGGCGCGCCCGCCAGGTCCGGCGACGACCGCTTCGATCGGCTCTTCGAGGCCCCCATCCCCGAGGATCCGGTCCGCCAGACCCGTCGCATCCAACCCCTCAGCCTCGAGCCCAAGCCGCTTCGCGAGCGGATCCGGGAGGAGCGATCCGACCGTGCCCGCCGCGAGCGGCTCCAGGGCACCGCGCTGGAGAGACGTCAGGAGCACAACCAGTTCGAGCAGATGATCACCCGGGCGCGCGAGAGCCGCGTCCAGGACCGCGTCAAGGAGCGCCTCAAGGACCGCATCCAGCAGCGCACGGCCGAGCGCTTCGCCCGCGTCATGCCGATGGAGCCCAGCAAGCCGCTCACCACCACACCCAAAGGAAAGGACAAGCTCTCGCTCGATGCGCTCGACAAGGACGGCCGGAAGCCCGCGCTCGGCCGATCCACGTCCGACAAGGACGGGCGGACGCCCAGCGCCAGAGCGAGCGACACATCCAAGCCGAAGCCCCGCCCCATTCAGCAGGAGCTGCGCAATCTGAGCAGAGGCCCAAACCGGCTCACGTCCCCGATCAGCCTGCTGATGGAGGGGAAGGAGGGCGTCCAACGCCGCATCGAGCGCGAGGTCCTGCCCGTGCTGAAGCGCAGGATCACCGGGGCTGCGGACGGGAAGGCCCGCCTGCTCGTCCGCAGCCCCGAGGTGCCTGGCACGACCCGACTGGACGAGCGTCGTCGAAAGCAACGCGAAGACGACCACCAGCTCACGGCCCGCGAGCGCCAGCAGGAGAGGCTCGCCCGTATCCGCGAGGACGCCGAGCGGCGCAAGGCAGAGGCGGAGAAGGTCCGCTCCCGCGCCGAAGACAAGAAGAAGGACGTCGAGGCCCAGAAGAAGCGCGTCGAGAAGACACGCTCCGACGTAGACAAGCTCCGCAAGGACGCCGACGCCCGCCGACCCAACACAAAGAACACCACCAAGACCGCCCGTGACCTCCTTCGCGAGAAGCGAGGGCGATGAGGAGCCCATGGCAGACACCACCGCCATCTTCACCACCTTGGACGACTACCTGTTGAGCCTTGCCGACGTGATCGTGCTCGCGCAGACCCAGCTCGGACAGCTGGGGGCGTCGGGCATGCCCGGACGACAGTTCAACTACTACCTGCCCAAGGTAGACTTCGAGCTGCGCATGCACGTCCGCGTCACCGAGGACGAGAGCCTCGGCGCACGCTACGCCGGCACCAGCCGCTCCAGCGCTCGCGCGAAGCACGTCGTCTTCCAACCTGCGACCACGGACCCCCAGTCCGGCGGGGGCAACGTCAGCACGGCGAGCACGGACATCCTCTCGGTGATCAGCGGCAGCTTCGTCGCGATCCCGTCCAATGAGGGCCTCCCCGCCGTGATCCTGAGCACCCAGGTCACGCGCGACAGCGCCACCCAGTACACCATCGCCGTCACGGCGCGCAACGCCGCCGGCGAGCCCAATGTGGGCCTGAACGTGGAGTTCAATCTGGATCGTGACGAGACGGCGGAGCTCAATCCTTCGCTTGGGTCCTCGCCCATCGCCAGCGGGACCACGCTCAGCGCGGGCGTCGTCGCGACGGACTCCAGCGGGCTCGCATCCAACACGCTGAACGTAGACGCTGCGCAGCCTGTCGGCACGATGCTCGTCATCGTGCTCGACGCCGCCGGCCGCACCGAGAACCTGATCGTCGAGGTGACCTCATGACCCTCAAAGCCAGCTTCGTGATGACCTCCGGGATGGTCTACTCGGGCAAGACCGCCAGCCTCATCCAGCTCAACGCGGACGGCTCGACCAGCACGGTGGTCGACGTCACGACCGACGATCTGGGCGCCGCCATCTTCAGCATGGACACCTACACCGGGGTGGCCTACGCCGTCCAGCTCATGGGCTTCCCTGTCCTGAGCACCGTGCAGGAGATCGACGCCGACGGCGCGCTCTCGTTGGGGACCCTGATCGTCAGCGACCGGCCCATGATGGCGGTGACCGCGTTCTACACGTCCACGACCGGCGGCTACGTCTACGGTTGCCCACAGGAGCTCTACACCTACGTGAAGGGCCTCGTGGACGCCGCGTCCAGCGGCGGCGGCGCGACGGGCGACGACGGGACCACGACCGAGGAGGAGCCGCCGGCGATGGAGAAAGTGCTGACGGCGATCAGCGCCGCCATCGCCAGCGCCAGCAGCGCCAGCAGCGGGCGCGCCAGCAGCTCGGGCTACAGCCTCAGCTCGGTGCGCGTCAACGCGAAGTGCCTCCTGTCCAGCAAGGACGGCAGCGTGAGCCTGGACTTCCTGGACAAGGACGCCCTGGCCAGCGTGGACGCCGCGCACCTCAGCGAGGTGGAGGTGGCCTATGTACCGCCCCGCTCCGCCGTCTCCACGGGCACATCCACCGTAGACAGCGCCGTGCCCAGCCTGACCGGCTACACGCGCGAGCTGGCCCTGCGCAAGGTCCGCGCCGCCGGCATGGTGCCGGAGCTGAACAACGTCGCCGTCACCAGCGCCGATCAGGTCGGCCGCGTGGTCGGCCAGTCCCCGCTGGCCGGCGAGGCACCTTCCAGCGACACCGTCGTCAAACTTTACCTCGGCATCCAGAGGAGCTGAATCATGCCCACCTTCGACGCCCCCGCCCTGCTCGACGCGCTCTCTGCGCCGCTCGGCGACCTCATCACGGCGGTCGGCACCAGCGTCGCCAACGCCCAGCGCGAGATCGACCTGGCCACCATCTCCAACCTCCAAGCCATCTACGAGAGCAGCGAGGATCTGTACAGAGAGCTGCAGAACATCGGCTACCGCCCCACCTGGTACCACATCCCCGAGGCGGAGGCCGAGATCTCCATGGCGCTGACCGTGACCGGCGCCTATGACGAGAGCACCGGCAAGTCCAAGCTGAAGACCTACTCGTCGCCCATGGACGCCGGCTACACCAGCCGCTTCAACTACGACCTGAAGGGGGCCAGCAAGCTGCGCTTCCGCGTCGTCCCCGTGCCGGAGTCCCCCGCCGCCGAGGCCGTACAGATCATGCCCAACGTGGTCGGGCTCACCCTCTCGCAGGCCACCGCGCTGCTCACGCTGCTGCGCATCGACTACACCGAGCCCAGCGGCGCGCTGAGCACTGATCTGGTGACAACGCAGACCCCGGACGCGGGCTCCGTCGTGCGCGAGAGCGCGACCCTGGCGGTCTGAGATGGGCTTCACCCGCCCCACCGCCGACGCCAGCGC
>CAZKWG010000246.1:6339-8311 GCA_964556105.1 uncultured Enterobacterales bacterium
CAGCAGCGCCAGCAGCGCCAGCAGCGCCAGCAGCGCCAGCAGCGCCAGCAGCGCCAGCAGCGCCGAGACCCTCGCGCACCTGGAGGCCGAGAACGCCGCCTTGCGCGCTGAGATCGACGCGCTGATGGCCGCCGGATTCACGGCCGAGGACGAGCCCATCCCGCTGGAGGATCTGCTCATCAGCGCGTCCGGGCAGCTTCAAGGCGCCCTCGATGAGCTCCCGAACCGCCAGCTTCGCCTGGGGCCCGTCACGCTCACCCTGCGCGGCGCGTTCACCACCGCCTCGGACGGGGCCCTGGCCCTGCGCTTCACCCGCACCGCCAGCGACACGCTGGGCGAGGCCGCCGTCACCTTCGCCCCTACCCGGAGCGGCGCGTTGGCGCTGAGCGGCCTCGTCCCGGACGTCACCGGCTACACCGAGAGCCTCGCCACGCGCAAGCTGGAGGCCGCCGGCTGCGTCGCGAGCGTGTACACGGCGACGGGAGCGCCCGACGAGGGCCTTGGCCGGGTGCTCCGCCAGGAGCCGGAGGCCGGTGAGCCGATCACGGCTGGGCTCAAGGTGCGAATCTGGGTTGGGGCTTGATCTCGTCACCTGGGTGAAGAGCAGGTTAGGGGCCGACCATGAGCCTGCTCCCTCAGCCCGAGACCAGCTCCCTCCCTGAGATCCCCATCGCCCCGTGCGCCGAGGACTGGCTCGCCCTGTCCCGCCGTGAGCGGGACGCCTTCCTCGACGCGGCGAGGGAGGCCCTCGACGCACACGCGGCCCTGATGCCCGAGGAGCGCGGACACGCTCGCACCCTGGACCGGATCTCCTCCCTCCTCGGTGATCACGTTCAGCGGATTGGCCGTCGCCTTTACCTGGCCAGCGACCTCCTCGTCGTCTACCCAGGGCAGCGGCTGTTTGCGCCTGACCTCATCGCCGTCCTGGACGTCGAAGATCCCGGTGACCAGGACACCCGGACGAGCTGGTCGGTGACCGAGGAGGGCCGCGGCGTTGACCTGGCGCTGGAGGTGCTCGTCGCCGGCGATCGCCAGAAGGACCTGGTCGCGAACGTCGCCTTCTATGCGCGGCTGGGGATCCCGGAGTACATCGTCTATGATCGGCGTCGCCAGCGTCTGTACGGTTATCGCCTCTCGCCCGCCACGGGTCGCTACGACAGCGTGGCGCCGAGCGGAGGGCGGCTCTGGTCTCGGGTGTTGGGCCTGGACCTGGGGATCGTCGGCGAGAGGCTACGCTTCTTTCATGGCGACGGCGCGGAGGTCCCCGAGACGATTGAGCTGGTCACCCGCGCGAACGCCCTGGTGGACGAGCTGGAGCGCCGCGCCGAGGCCGCCGAGGCAGAGAGAGCAGAGACCCAGCGCCGCGCCGAGGCCGCCGAAGCCGAGCGCTCAGCCCTGCTGGCGCGCATCGCCGAGCTCGAGGCGCTCCTGAAGTCTCGCTGAAGGCCGGCTCTCAGCCGTTCCCGAAAAAAGTTCTGCTGGCGCGCTCGACATAGATGCATGACGCATATATGTAATCAGCATCAAAGAGGTCGCCGTGCCGAACCCGCCAGAGAGCCCCTCCCCCAGCCAGCGCCCCGCAGCCGATGAGGCGAGCTTCCTCCGAGACTACGACGCTGACCGCTTCCCCCGGCCCTCGGTCGCGGTCGACGTCGTCGCGTTGACCGTCGCCGAGGGGGCGCTCAAGGTCGGGCTCTACCGCCGACACGAGCACCCGGGGCTGGGGTGTTACGCCCTGCCAGGCGGCTTCGTGCGGATGCAGGAGGGGCTGGACGAGGCGGCGCGCCGCGTGCTCGCGCAGAAGCTGGGCTTGGAGGACGTCTTCCTCGAGCAGCTCTACACCTTCGGCGCGCCTGATCGCGACCCGCGCGGCCGCGTGATCTCCGTGGCCTGGTACGCGCTCGTGGACAGCCAACGTTTCCCGGCAGACCGGGACGGCGTCATCACCGCGCGCCTGCGGGTGGGCTGGAGC
>CAZKWG010000246.1:8321-10005 GCA_964556105.1 uncultured Enterobacterales bacterium
GAGGCGCTGGGTCCTGGCGATGCGCCGCTGCCGCTGGCCTTCGATCACGCGGAGATCTGCGGGCTGGCCATCCAGCGGCTGCGCGGCAAGCTGGACTACAGCGCCGTCGGCTTTCAGCTCCTGCCGCAGGCGTTCACCCTGCGGCAGCTCCAGGACGTCCACGAGATCGTCCGGGGCGAGGCCGTGAACAAAGACTCGTTCCGCCGCCGCATGCTGGCCTCCGGCCAGCTCCAGCCCACCGGTGAGCACGAGCAGAACGTCACCTGGCGCCCGGCCGAGCTCTATCGCTTCGCCCGCCGCGCCGCGATCTGATGATCGGATCGGGAGCAGACATGAAGAATCGTGGCACCACACCCAAGCCCGTCCCCGAGGCGCCTCTGCCGGCACCCCAGCACGCGCCGTCCCCCATCCTACGGGAGAACACGACCATGGCCGAGATCAGCTCCTTCGCCTTCATTCGCCACCTTCGCGCCGCCCCCACCGCCCACGTCCTCTTCTACAAGGACGGCGCGCTCAAGCGGAGCGGCCGCGGCCTCGCCTTCTGGTTCATTCCCCTCGGCGCGACGCTCTGCCTGGTGCCGCTGGACGACCGCGAGCAGGCCTTCCTCTTCCGCGGGCGCTCCGCCGACTTTCAGGAGGTCTCCGTCAACGGCGTCATCGTCTACCGCGTCGAGCGCCCGGAAGAGCTGGCCGGCCGCGTGGACTTCGCCATCGACGCCGCGACCGGGGCCTACACCCGCGAGCCCCTGGACCGGCTCGCCGCCGTCATCACGCAGCTCTCCCAGCAGCTCGCCGTGAGCTGGCTGGCCGGTCGCCCGCTCAAGGAGGTGCTGCGCGAGGGCCCCGACGCCCTGCGCGCCGTGCTCACCGACGGCCTGACCCAGGATCCCGGCCTGGCCGGCATGGGCCTGAGCATCGTCGCCGCCCGCGTCTCCTCCGTCGCGCCGACCTCGGAGATGGAGAAGGCGCTGCAGATGCCCACCCGCGAGTCCATCCAGCAGCAGGCGGACGAGGCGACCTTCAGCCGGCGCGCGCTGGCCGTCGAGAAGGAGCGCGCCATCCAGGAGAACGAGCTGAACACCCAGATTGAGCTCGCCCGCCGGGAGGAGACGCTGATCGCCCAACGTGGCCAGAACGAGCGCAAGCGCGCGCAGGAGGCCGCCGAGAGCAAACGTATCGAGGCCGAGGGGCTGGCCGTGAACATCAAGATCAACTCGGACGCCCAGGCCGAGAGCATCCGGGTGCTGGAGGGCTCGCGGGTCAACGCCGAGAAGGAGCGGATGGACATCTACCGCGACCTGCCGCCGGCCGCGCTGATGGGCCTCGCTGCGCGCGAGCTGGCCGGCAAGCTGCAGAGCATCGAGCACCTCAACCTGAGCCCGGACCTGCTCGGCTCGCTGCTGGAGCGCGTGCTGGGCGCGGGCGCCCGCCGGCTCGAAACGGACGCCCGATAACGTCTCAGGCTTTGTGTCGAGAGGGTTGAACCATGGCCAGCAGAGGAATTCCGCCCCGCGCGGTGGTCGTCACGCGTCCGAGCGATCTCGCGCTGCTGCTGCTGCGGCACGGCACGCGCGAGCAGGCCCGCTTCTTCCTCGAGACGCGCGGTCAGCGCCTCGCGGATCTGGAGGCCACCGACACGGTCCTGCGCGAGGCCGAGCGGCAGGTGCTCGCCGCCATCCCCACG
>CAZKWG010000247.1:0-9975 GCA_964556105.1 uncultured Enterobacterales bacterium
TTCGTGCCTGGTTGGAGGATGACCCCTTCGCGGCCCGGCTCGCTGGAACTTACTACACCCTAGGCGTGCTGCTCCGAGCGGTGATCGAGGGCGCCACGTTCCCGCTGCAGAGCGGACCGCGAGAGCTGATCCAGCATGCGCTCCGACGGGCGGCGCCTGGGCCAGAGCGGAGCTTCCTGGAGGTCGGCGGCGGTGACCTGGCGAAGGCCATCGCCGCGTCCATCCTCGCCCGTGGAGACGCCCGGTGCGTGAAACGGGACGTGTTCCAGGCGGCCAGCGAGATCGCGGCCCGCTACGGCGCGACGGTCGCGCTCGACGGAGCCGGCGTGTTCAGGCCGGTCTCCGCCCTGCTCCACCCTGGTCTGCTCAGCGACGAGGGGGATCTCGTGCGCTGCGACGTCCTCCCCCTGCTGGCCCCTTCCGCCGCGCCCGCGTGGCGCGCCCTGCTGTCGCGTCTGGTGAGCGACGATGGCGCGCAGGAGGCGCTCGTCGCGGCGGCGCTCCTGGAGGGGGACGCCGTGCTGCGCGCCATCCTGGAGCTGCCCCCCGCGCACCTGTGCGCTGCGCTCCCCGCGCTGACGCGGGTCCTGCACACGGCGGGGCCATTCCAAGACAAGGCGCTGTGGACGCGCGCCTTTCGCCTCAGCGCCTGCTGGTGGGCGCACGGGCCTCAACGCCCAGGCGAACAACGGAGAGGCGTGGCGCCGCCCGCGGTGGAGCGGCTGTGCGGGTTCTCGCCACTGGTGGTCCTGGCGCAGGCGGCCGTCCGGCACCGCGCGCTGCTCCCGGCACACCTCGCGCCCCTGGAGGTCGCCGTGGACCTCCCTCCCGAGCTGCGGCGCTGGCTCCACATCCACGGGATCGACGCGCCGGGCCGCGAGCGCCTCGACTGGACGCTGAGCTTCGTGGCGCCCGGTCAGCAGCCTGAGTTCCCGAGAATCGCGGCCCTTCGCGTGGACGAACGCTGGGACCGCGCCGACGAGCACGGCGTGAGCCACCAGGACCGGGACGCGTGGTGGCGCACGGTCGCGGTGCCGCTCTGGCGTGGCGTGCCCGAAGGAGATCGCTTCATCGCGGGCACCGCCGAGGGCAGCTCCGCGCTCCCGGGGTGCAGCCAGCAGAGCGAGCGCGGGATCCAGATCTGGTGCGAGGCCATGGCGGCGCGGGCCCGCGCGGGAGATCACAGGGTCATCGACGCGCTGATCGTGGCGGTCGAGAGAGCGTTTCGATGGGGCGGCCTCTGGCTTCACAAGGCGCTCGTAGGGCTGCCCCAACCGGTCCGCCGGCTCCTCCCCCGCGCCCACAGCCGGATAGCCGAGCAGATGCTGTCGCTCCACCCCCAGTGGTGGTGGGAGTCCAGCGAGCACTTCCCCGACGGCCGCTCGCTGCTGAGCTGGATCCTCTGTGACGTGCTCCAGCGTGAGGAGCTGGAGGCCGTCTGGGCGAGCTGGGCGGCGCAGCACGGCGACGCCCTGCCCTGGCGGACCTTCGTGCGCGCAGGGATCCCGGCGGTCGAGGTGGTGAGCTGGGCGTTCGGAGGTGGGGAGGAGGGGCTGAGAGACCGCCAGATGGGCTTGCCGGAGCTGCTCGGCGCAGCGGAGAGCTCACTCGAGCGCTCGCGCAGGATGATCGCCGTCGAGGAGCTGGCCCAGGGCGACGACGTGACGGCGTTGATCTGGATCTACGCGGGGCCTGTCTCCTGGGAGCTGCGCAACGCGCTGCGGCCCAGGATCGCGGCGCTGGGCCCGAGGGAGGCCCCAAAGGACCGCATCGAGGCCGCCCTGGCGGCGCCACGCCACGAAGGCGACCTCCTGATCGCCAACCTGCTGCCGGCCGAGGCCGAGGCTGCCCTGTGGCAGGAGCTCATCGAGCAGACCGGCAGCCCAGCCATCGCGCTCGGCAGGCTGGCGCAGTGGTGCGCCGCGCAGTCAGGCTCGGATCGATGGGTCGATCTCCACGGGGCGTTGGACCTGCTCGAATCCGAGTGGACCACTGCAGCCACGGCCCGTGGCCCCTACTCCGAGCTTGAGAGCTTCCAGATGAACGGCGGCGGCTGGCTGGCCAGGCAGATCGCGCGAGCCGACCTCTCCGGCCCCGAGGACCGCCACGATCTGCTGCGCCGCTTGCTGGGCAGCCCCGTGTGGGGGCCGGCGTTCGCCGGAGGCGACGGCGAAGGCGTGTGGGCGCTCGCGAAGCGGATCCTCCCGGAGGAGGAATTCATGACCCTGCTGGTGGCTGACCTCCGCTCGCCGTGGGGGCATGACAGCCGGCCGGCGAAGCTCTGGGCGCTCGCGCGGGACGGCCACTTCGACCTCGTCGTCGAGCTGCTCACGGATCCGGTGCTGGGCAGCGCCGCCGCTCAGGTGTTGTCCGGTCTGAACTTCCACGACCAGACCTGGCCGCTCACGAAGCTGGCCGTGCTCACGGGCGAGGGGGCGCCACAGCTCGACGGCGTCTGCGAGCGCATCGCCATCCTGGCTCTGCGGCACACGCCCGAAGACACCGTGCGCTGGCTTCGAGCGCGGCTGGCCTCGACCTCGCCCGAGGTCGCGGTGGCGTGGTGGGAGGCGGTGCTGCCGGAGGTGCCTGCCTCGGGGGCCCGAAGCCTGGCGCTGGAGGCGTATTTTGAGGCAGTCCGAGATTCCTCAACCTGTGAGCCCATCTCGGGCTCTCGCTGACGCCTGACAGCCTCAGAGCGCCCCGAGGTATGCTCCTCCAGACCCGCGAACGCCGAGCCCGACCACCATGTCCGACCAGACCCTCCTCGACGCCATCATTGAGCTCCTGGACCGCCAGCCCACCCACGGCCTCGTCCACTACGTAGACCTCGCCGCTGCGCTCGCGGAGCAGGATCCCGAGCGCTTCGGGCCCGCGCCTCGGCGGGTGACGCCGCACTTCACCGTCTGGCGCACGCTCAACGAGTCCGGCCACTTCGAGCTGATCGGCGAAGGCTGGTTTCGATACCGCGCCTGGACCGAGGCGGAGCAGCCAAAGCTCCAGCTCTCCTCCGACAACGGCGCGGCGCTGAAGGCGGCGAGCAAGGCGCTGAAGGGCGCCGGACGCAGCTCGACCTCGGCGGCGACCCTGGACGCGCTCCTGGACGATCCAGCGCGGCGCGAAGCCGAGATCGCGCTTCGCAGCGCCGCGATGAGCCAGGCCCGGCAGATCCTGGAGCAGGGGCCGCTCGACGCGGACGGCGTGGAGACGCTGCTGCGACAGTGGAGCCTCACGGGCGGACGCAAGGCTGGCAGTGTGCAACCCACCCGCTTCGCGCCGGCTTTCGTCGGCATGTACGTGCGCCGCTACCAGGAACAGCTCGGCGTGCTCAGCGAGTGGATCTCGGCGCTTCTCGCCGCGAGCGCCGAGGACGAGGCCGTGGTGCGTGCGCTGGACGAGCTGTGGGGGCGCCGCGATCTGGACTTCGCGGGCGTCATCCTGCCGACCATGCTGCTGCACACGCTTGACCCGGCGCGCTGGTTCCCCTGGACCGACAGCCTCGCGCGCGGGCTCGCGGTGGCGGGCCTGGGGCCAGGGCGAGCGGACGGGAGCGGGGATGGCTACCTCGCCTACTGCGAGGGCGTGCGAAGCTACCTCTCGCGGGAGGGGCTCAGTCCCCATCTGGCCGACGCCGCGCTCACGCGCGAGGGGCTGGGCGGCGGCTCCGAGGAGGAGACCGCGGGAGCGCAGGGTGAGGCCCGCTTCGGCCCCGAGGGCTTCGCCTTGCTGGAGTCGCTGCGCACCGCGGAGGGCGCCGGCCGGGAGTGGTTCGAGCCCCACCGGCTGACCTACGAGCGCCAGATCCGCGCGCCGCTGGTCGAGCTGGTGAGTCAGCTCGGGCACCGGCTGCTCGACCCCCTGGTCAACCGGGCGCGGCTGCTGGGCGACGACCGTCTCGTGTTGGACCCGAAGCGCGTGGTCGCCCGCATCAACGCCCAGTCTCCGCGCGCGAACGGATCTTACTACTACCCTTACCTGTGGGGCGCGTTCTACCCCGCGTCTCAGGCGCGCCGGCAGGGCGCCTGCCAGCTGTTCCTCTCTGTGCACGGCAGGGGGCTGGACATCGGCGTGGCGATGGACGCGGCGCCGGCCTCGGTGCGTGGGCGCTTCGGCGCCGCGATCCGCGGGCCGGCGTCGGCGCGACTCGCGGCCTGGCTCGTCAACGGCGCGCCTCTGCGCATGCGGAGTTTCAGCTTGGACCTCGGGCCGGGTGACGACGTGCGCGAGGCCACCGGGCTCGACGCCCTGCAGCCGCTGACCCAGCAGGGGAACACGGTCTCGCTGCTGGTGCGTCTGTCCCCCGAGACGGTCGCGTCCCCCGATCTGTACACCCATGCCGAGCAGGCCGTGCGCCGGTTGCTGCCGTTCCTCGTCGCCGCGCTGGTGGACGATCTCGGGCCTGCGCTGGACGCGCTCGGGGTGCCTGCAGCGGGGCTCGCTGACCCGGAGGGGGACGCTGAGGAGCCCGAGGAGCCAGGAGCGCCTACGCCAGTGGGCTACTCCCTCGACCAGCTCCAGGCCGACACGCACCTCGAGAAGGCGTGGCTGGTCGAGGTCGTGCATGCCGCCGGCTTCGACCGCCAGAAGCGCGGCGCGGTCGGTCAGATCGTGCTGTACGGCCCGCCTGGCACCGGCAAGACCTGGATCGCCGAGCGCGTAGCGCGTCACCTGGTGGACGGCGATCTGAGCCGCGTCGTGCTCCTCCAGCTCCACCCGGCGTTCTCGTATGAGCACATGATGGAGGGTTACCGCCCCCGCGAGGTCCAAGGTCAGCTCGTCTTCAAGCTCGAAGATGGCGCCCTGCTGCGCCTGCGCGAGCGGGTACTGCGCACCGGCCAGCGCCACGTGCTCATCCTCGACGAGATGAACCGCGGCGATCTCCCGCAGATCCTCGGCGAGCTGATGTACCTGCTCAGCCGGCGCGGCAAAGACACCACGGTCGAGCTCGCGCGCTCCGGCCGACCGCTCGATCTGCCCGACCAGCTCTGCATCATCGGCACGATGAACACCGCCGACCGCTCGATCTCGCACGTAGACTTCGCGCTGCGTCGCCGCTTCCGCTTCTTCCGCGTCGCCCCCGAGCTGAAGGTGGTCGAGTCGGTGGCCGGCGCGCGCTTCGGGCCCGAGTGGGCGGGGGTGCTCTCCACGCTGCTGGCCCAGACCAACGAGCAGCTCGGCAAGGCCGGCCGCGGCTTCGAGATCGGGCATTCGTACCTGCTCGACGTGCCCGACGAGCGCGCGCTGCGTGAGGTGTGGGAGCGCGAGGTGCTGCCCGCCATCGAGGACTGGCTGGACTTCGATCCCGCCGCGCTGCGGCCGTTCTCCTGGGAGAGCACGCTCGCGCGCGTCCGTCGCGCCCAGGCCGCGCTGCGCGGAGACCCAGACGCCAGCCTCGACGTGCCCCCATGAGCGAAACTGCCACGACCTGGCACCTCGCCGCGCACCAGCGCGCCGAGCAGGTGGCCGATGCCGATATCCTGGCGTCCGCCCTGGCCATGCCGGCGCTGCTCCAGGTCGAGGGCGTGCACGCGGGACGCGTCCGGGTGCGCACGCGAGGCGTCGTCGGGACCATGCAGGTCGGTCCGCTGCGGGTCGTCGTGCACCCACGCCACCTCTCGCGCGCGGTGGCGCTGGGGCTGGTGCTGGGGGGGCGCGGCCTCGCTCCAACACAGACGCCAGCCGCGCGGGTCGAGGACCCCGACCTGCTGCGGGTGCTCGCGCTCGCCTATCTCGACGAGGTCGTCCGACTGTTCCAGCGCGGGCTCCGTCGCGAATACCGTGACGCGCAGATGCGACCGGATCCGCTGCGCGGCGAGCTGGACCTGGACCGATGGCATGGCCCCCGGAGCCCCGAAGGGGGCGGTCTGCCCTGGTGTCGCGTGCGCGAGCGAACCGCGGACCTGCCGGAGCACCGGCTGCTGCGCGCCGCGTTGCGGGGGCTGGCGCGCGCGGAGGTGCTGGAGACGCCGCTCCGACAGCGGGCCGCTGCCCTGGCGGAGCGGCTGGCGGACGTGCCCGCGAATCCTCCCCCGCGCGCGGCGTGGCCGCGCCTGCGCAGATCGGGTCTGTTCGCACCCTACGCAACAGCCGTCGATCTCTCCGGCGTCCTGTTGGATGGGCTCCTCGGCGAGGGTGAGCAGGGTGCCGACGGGCGCGGCTTCCTGCTCGACCTGGACCGGCTGTTCGAGCGCTGGCTGGCGGCCGAGCTGGGGCGCGTCGCGCCGGAGGGCTGGCGCGTCGAGGCTCAGGAGCAGGTCTCCATCGGCGCGCCAGCGCTTCAGCGCGCGCTCGACGTGTCCGTCCGCGACGCCCGCGGAGATCTGGTCGCCATCCTCGACGCCAAGAACAAGGGCTTCGACGCGGGGGTCCCGCCCCGAGACGACGTGCACCAGCTCGCCACCTACATGGCCACCCTTCGCTGCCCCCTCGGCGCGCTGGTGGGCATTCAGACGGCGGGGGCGCCGCCGTCGGGGGAGCACGCGCTGCGCGGCGGTGTGGGGCGACTGCTCGTGGCGCGGCTGCCCGGCCGAGGCACGATGGAGGAGCTCAGGGCGGGGCTGATCGCGTGGAGTCGGGGGCTGGGACCGGCATGGGCCTCTGCGACCGACCCTGCGGCGCCGGCCGGACGCCTGCCCTCCGCTCCAAACTGAGCAGAACCCGCTGCTCCGGCACAGCGTGTGTGGCCTGCGAGCCGCGCGTCAGCTCGGTCACCGGGCCGCACCCGACGCTGCGCCCGACCAGGGGCACCCATGGACTTCCATGAGGAGGATCGATGGCCAGGTATGATGTCCGAAGGCCGCAATCCGATGGCCCGACGCAGGGCAGCCACGCCCGAAGAGTCGAGATATACTACTTCCATGGCTACGCTCACCGCCCGACTCCTCGATGGCCGCTTCGTCCTGGACGACCCCACGGACGAGGATGGGCCGAAGCTCACCCTGGTCCTCGAAGAGGATGAAGACGACGAGCACGATCCTGAGGATCAAGCTCGGCTGGACGCCTTCCTGGACATCTCCATCGCGGCGGCGGATCGCGGTGAGCTGGTCCCCGCCGAGCAGGTGCTCGCGAAGCTGCGGTCGCTCCGCGCGCGATGAGCTATCGGATCCTCGTCACCCCGCCCGCCGAGGTGCAGGTGCTGGAGGCGGGCACATGGTGGCTGGAGAGCCGGCCCAAAGCGCCAGAGCTGTTCGACGAGGAGCTGGCCAGGGCGTTCGATTTCCTGTCGGCGGCGCCGCACTCCGGGATTCGGCTCCGCGGTCGCCGTCGTGGATTGCGGCGGATCGTGCTCCACGGGAGCAGGTACTACGTGTACTACCGGGTCAATGAGGCCGTGAGCGTCGTTGAGATCGTGTCGGTCTGGCACACGTCCAAGGGCGAGGGGCCGCCTCTGTAGGCAGCAGGGCGGCAGCGGTTAGGCCGCCCGGAGGCTCGAGAGCAGCTCGATGGCCTCCCGCTCCGACACGTACGAAAGTCGCCTCCAGACCGCCTCCGAGATCACCCTCCCCGCCGCCTCGGCTTCCTCCATCGCGGCGAGCAGCCCTGGCGAGACGGCCAGCGGCGCGAGCGCCTGAGTTACCCGACCCGGGGTCACGCCCAGGTGAGCCGCGAGGTCGGAGCGGTTGTGAACACCCGGGAGACGACGGATGAGTGCCTCCCACTCACGGGCGCGGGCCAACACGCTGGTACGTGGGCGAGACAGCGCAGCCGATTCGGCACTATCGTTCTGTTCAGACTTGCCGTACGTCCGTAGCGCGACGACAATGAAGACCCTGAGCCCCTGATCGACCCTCCAGGTAGCTCGTGAACGCTGCGCCTCGTGGAGCCATTTATTTTATGGAACTTTAAGCTCATTTTTCGAGCGAACGCCCTTGGCGATCATGGACGTCAGTTCAGCGCATCTCGACGCCCAGTTCGGGATCTACCTACGTAAGTCATGGACCTCGACATCGCACCCAGAACCAGGTTGAATCCCAGCTCGGCCCTGAGGACGCCCGCGCAGCTCAGTCAGGACGCGAGCACGCGCCCGCCCTCCTGCCTACTCAGCGCGGCGTCAGGTCTACCCAGAGAAGATGCGCCACCCGGCGGATCGCGCGCGGTCGGCCGGCGGCTGAGAGCTCCCGGCCGGGCGGGGCTGGCGGCGCGAGGCCGTACAGCGCGAAGTGGAGGCACCGGTCCGAGGGCGGTAACGAGGCAGGTGCCGCACAGCCAAACTGGGGGCCTTGCGGTTGCTGGCGTGGCACGTGCACAGGCCGAAAGGGTGCTGGCCTTCTCGCCCTGTGGCGCCCGATGTGTCATCGGTCAGCCCCGGCATGGCGTAAGATGAGCCACGACGTTGACATCTGACTCCGCGGAGGTCAGTTTTGGAACCGTGACCTTCGGAGCTCCGAGACCCGACCCCGATCCGGGGACACGCGCTGATGACCTCGGCACGCCGGCCATTGAACCCGCCTCGTCGATACTCGTGCCGGAGCCGCCGATGGACCTCGAGCGCATCGGCGTCGGAGGGTCGGCTGAAGTGTGGCGAGCGCGCGAGGCCGGCCTCGACCGCGAGGTGGCGGTCAAACGCCTGCGAGACGAGGCACGGGAGAGTCCGGACGCCCGCCGGCGGCTGCTGGTGGAGGCGCAGACGACCGCGAAACTCCAACATCCCGGCATCGTTCCAGTGTACGCGATCGGCACCGATTCGGCTGGGTGTCCCTACTTCACGATGGCGGAGGTGCGCGGCCTCACCCTCCAGGAGGCGATCCGCAGGAGCCACGCGGGCGACGTCCACTGGCCACTGCGACGCCTGATCGAGGCCCTGCGCAGGGTGTGCGAGACGGTGGCCTTCGCGCACGCGCAGTGCGTGCTGCACCGAGACCTCAAGCCCGCCAACGTGATGCTCGGCGCTCACGGTGAGGTGTTTCTGTTGGACTGGGGGATCGCGGCCGGGGAGCCGCGCCCCTGGACCAGAGGGGACAGCCTCTTCAGTACCGTGGATGGGTCGATCCTCGGAACGCCGGGGTACATGAGCCCGGAGGCGGCGGGCGGTGAAGCCACGCGCATCGACGAGCGCTCCGACGTCTGGGGCCTGGGCGCGCTGCTCCACGCCATACTGGGCGGATCTCCGCCTGTCAAAGGCGACGATCTCGCAATGGTGCTGCGCCGCACGGTAGAGGGCGCGCTGGAGCCGCTACCGTCAGACGCGCCTCCCGAGTTGGTTGCGATCGCGGCGCGGGCCCTGCGTCTCGATCCGGCGCGACGTTACCCGGGCGCTGGCGCGCTGGTGGCGGACCTGGAGGCGTGGCTGGCGGGCGGAGATGTCTCTACCTACCGCTACTCGCTGTTCGAGCGGACCTGGCGCTGGTCGCAGCGGCATCGCGTCCTCGTCGCGTTCGTGGTCCTGGGCGTGCTGATCGGGGGCCTCGCAGCGGCCGTCTCAGCGTGGCGAATTGGGGCCGCTCGGGACGCCGCCCAGTTGGCGGCCGACCGCGCCGAGCTCTCCCTGTCGCGCCTCTACGCGGAGCGCGCGCGGGTCGCGGGCCATGACCGCAGTATCGCAGAGGCGGCGCTTTTCGCGGCCCTGGCGCTGCGCGCCGGTGAGAGTGCGGTGGCCAGAGGCGCCCTCGTCCTCGCTGCGCTGGACGCCCGCCCAACGCTGATATGGGAGGACTCTGTCAGGGGCCTTTGCCGCTCGTTGAGTTTCAGCCTGGACGCGGATCAGCTCAAGTGCCTTGCGCTCGATGGGACGATGCGGATGTGGCCGACGGCCACGGGGTCCACGAGGCGCGACATTGCAACCGGTGTCCGGGATGCCTGGCGCGTGGCCTGGTCCCCGGACGAGCGCCGTTTCGCCGTGGCCTCGGCATCGCAGGCCGATGTCCCAATTCTTGGAGAGGATGGCGCGCCCTTGGCGAGGCTTCCGAGTCACGCCCGCCCGATCTGGAGCGTGGCCTGGCCCACCCCGGACCGTCTCGTCACGCTGGATGGCTCGGGTAT
>CAZKWG010000248.1:0-9968 GCA_964556105.1 uncultured Enterobacterales bacterium
GGTGATCATCAGGCCCCAGGTGTGGAGTCCGACGCCGTTCCAGCTTATGAGCGTGGGGTGCATGACGGGCGCTCCCGGAGGGAGATCGAGGGTCCGCGGGAGGTCCGCGGCGGCGATCCCTATCCCACCAGCGGCGCCCGGCCCTCTCACCGCTCCAAGGACGCCGATGAACGACGCCCTGATCGTCAGCCTGCTCAGCGCCATCCCGAAGAACCAGACCACGCGCCTGATGGGGGCGTTCTCGCGCACCGCCCTGCCCGGCGCGCTGCAGAAGGCGCTCCTGCGCTGGTACGTGGGCCACTACAAGGTCGACCTCGACGAGTGCCAGGGCACGCTCGAGGACTACCCGACGCTGGCCCGCTTCTTCATCCGCGAGCTCAAGCCCGGCGTGCGCCCGGTCGATCCCGCGCCGGGCGTGCTGGTGAGCCCGGTGGACGGGCGCGCGCACACCTTCGGCGTGGTCGAGCAGGGCGGCTTCCAGCAGGCCGACGGGCGGGTGGGCAGCGTCTCCGAGCTGCTCGCCGAGGCGCCAGGCGCGGCGGGCGGCCCCTTCGACGCCAGCCGCTTCGAGGGCGGCAGCTACGCCATCCTCTACCTCTCGCCGAAGGACTACCACCGGGTCCACAGCCCGCAGGAGGGGACGGTCAAGGCCGTCCGCTACCGGCCGGGCCAGCTCTGGCCGGTCTTCCCCGCCGCGACCGCGCGGGTGGAGCACCTCTTCGACCGCAACGAGCGGCTGATCTTCCTGCTGGAGACCCCGCTCGGCCCGCTGGTCGTCGCGCTGATCGGCGCGTTCGGGGTCGGGCGCATGGCGACGCCCCTGGCGGAGCTGATCACCAACCAGGGCGGCCCGGCCGAAGATCTCGCGATGGACGTGCCCATCGCGCGGGCGGCGGAGATCGGCCGCTTCGAGATGGGCAGCACCGTCATCCTGCTGGCCGAGCCCGGTCGCCTGAGCTGGGAGCTGACCCGCGGAGAGGTCGTGCGGCTCGGGCGGCCCATCGGGCGGGCGCAGGCAGGCTAGATCGTCTAGCTGTTCGGGTAGGGCGCGCCGCCGGCCAGGAGCAGGGCCAGCGCCCTCCCCGCCCGCCAGCCGCTCACGCTCGCGCTGTTCAGCACCGTCGTCGCCGCCTCGCGGCTCAGGCCGGACCAGGTGGCGCCGCCGTCGTCGCTCTGGTGCAGGCGGCCGTCCGGGGCGATGATCCACCCCTGCGTCGCCGAGGCGAAGAAGACCGCGCTGGCCTCCGGGGCGGCGAGCGGGGTCCAGCTCTTGCCGCCGTCGGCCGTGGCGACCACCTCGCCGCGCCCGCCCACCAGCCAGGCGCGCTTCGGGTCCAGGCCAGAGATCCCGCGCCAGGCGCCCGCCGGGGCGTCGCCGCCGCGGATCCAGTTGCAGCCCCCGTCGAAGCTGGTCCACACCGGGCTGGGGCTGGGCCCCGTGGCGCCCACCATCCAGCCGGCGCCGCCCGCTCGCAGCTCGGACGCGCCCGGCAGGCCCTGCGCGCTCTCCATCCTGGATCCGCAGTCCAGCCAGGTGCGCCCGCCGTCCTCCGAGACGCGGCTCTGCCAGGCCGTGGGGCTGGTCGGCACCGCCACCCAGAGCAGCCCGTCGGAGCTCCCAGCGGTGAGATAGGCGGGGAAGGCGTCCTTCCACACCTTCCCGCCGTTGGTCGTCACCCAGGTGCTCCCGCCCGCGGAGACCACGCCCGACTTCACGTTCACGAACACGGGCGGAGGGCCCACCGGGCCGAGTGGACGCGCCGCTCCGTGCTCCAGGGCGATCTGGCTCCACGTCTTGCCGCCATCGGTCGTCACGCGCAGCCAGGTGGCCGTCCCGCGGACCAGCACCCAGGCCGCGCCGCCCTCGGTCCAGGCGACGCCGGCGAGCTCTGCGGGCGCGGGCACCACCCCGTCCTCCAGGCTGAGGTTCTCGGGCTCGGCCCACGCGACGCCTGCGCCGAGCAGGAGCAGAAGGGGCGCGAGGGGGGTCAGGAGCGAGCGGACCACGTCCCCTCCGGTGCGTGTGCGAGAGCTGGGTTGGCGCGACCGAGGCGAGCCGCGAGGTGGGCGACCCCGCGGGCGGTGACCTCGGGTGGGGCGGCGGTGAAGCAGAGTCGGACCCAGCCAGCGTAGGGCGCGCCGAAGGAGGGGCCAGGGGCGAGGAGGAGCCGGTCCTCCAGGCAGTCTTCCAGGAAGCCCTGAAGGCCCCGCTGGTCGAGCAGGTGGGAGACGTCCATGAACAGGAAGGTGCCGCCCTCGGGCGCGTCCAGGCCCAGGCTCGCGGCGCTCTGCTCGCCCAGGCGCTGGTAGAGCGCTTTGGCCTCGGCCACCCAGGGGTCGCCGCCCTCGAGGGCGCGCAGGGCGGCGATCTGCGACGCGGTGGGCGCGGCGTAGAAGCTGTGGGTGCTGATCTTGCGCACCTCGAGCATGACGGGCGCGGTGGGGCCGATCACGTAGCCCACGCGGTTGCCGGCCATGCCGTAGGCCTTGGAGAAGCTGCACGCGGTGAAGGTGCGCTCGGGGGCGAAGGGCGCCGTGCTCTGGTGCGGGCGCGCGTAGGCGTAGTCCTCGTAGACCTCGTCCGAGAGCAGCCAGAGATCGTTGGCGCGGGCGAAGTGGGCGATGGCCTCGATTGTCTCGCCATCCAGGACACGCCCGGTCGGATTGTTCGGCGAGTTGAGATAAAGGGCCGCGGTCTTCGACGTCAAAAAAGGGCGCAGCAGCGCGTCAACCGAGCCCTCGCGGTCGAAGAAGGGCACGTCGATCGCCACGCCGCGCGCCGTCTGGATGATGCCGCGGATCAGGGGCCAGTAGGGGGCCAGCAGCAGCACCTCGTCGCCCGGCTCGAGGATGGCGCTGGCCACGCTCTGCAGGCCGCCCGTGGCGCCCGCGGCGATGAGCACCTGGTCGCGCGCGACGCCGCGCCGCGCCGCGACGGCGTCGAGGAGGGGCCGGTAGCCGTGCGGCTCGACGTAGCGGTGCATGCCCGGCAGCTCGGTGACGCGGAGGTCCTCCATGCGCGCGCCAGGCGGCGGCTCCATCCAGGTGTCGCCCACATGAAAGGGATAAATCTCCCCGCTCAGCCCCGCGAAGCGGTGGGCGAGCGTAGAGAAGACGCCGCCCCTCATGGCGGTGACCGTGGTCGCGACGGCAGGGTGGCGGGGCATGTGGACCCGGGCTCGGTGGATCAGGAGAACTCTAACTCAGAACAGCCCGCGGATGTCGAGCCTTCCCGTCGCTGCGCGCCGGCGCCCCGCGTGGTCGCGCCCTGGACGGGTCGTTAAACGACCTCAGGAGTGGAATGCTCATGCTCGCCTGGCTCGTCCTCGCCTGGTCGATGGCGCAAGCCGCGACGGCGGTCCTCTACACCGGGAGCCCGGAGGAGGCGGAGGCGCGCGTGCGCAAGCTCGCCCGGGTCAAGGGGGAGATCACGCTGCACCGCCTGATTGAGCTGGCGCCCGGAGCCTCGCCCTATGTCATCGGGGAGCCCCCGGGCCTGCGCTGCGCGCCGGGCAGGCTGGAGAGCGTGCGCGAGGGCGTGGAGAACGCGCTGGCCAGCCTGGACCGCAGCAAGGAGGCGCTCACGGCCCTGGACCTGGCCCGCCTGGACCTGGAGTGCCTGGGCGAGGCGGTCGATCCCGGGGTCGCCGCGCAGCTCTTCTACCTGCGCGGCTTCGTCTCCTGGCGCATCGGCAACGCCGAGAACGCCGAGTCCGCCTTTTATCGGGCCTTCCTCTTCTCGCCGATGATCACCTGGGACGTGGAGATGGGCGGCCCGCACACCCCCAAGGTCTTCCAGGCGGCCGAGGCGCGGGCGCGCGGCTACGACCAGAGCTGGCTGAGGATCCTGCCCGAGCTTCCTCCCGGCTTCGCCCTGCGCATCGACGGTCAGCCGCGCGAGCCGGAGGGCGGCCGCGTGGCGCTGCGGCCCGGCGTTCACCTGGTGCAGGTCATCGCCGATGGGCACGTCGATCAGCCGCTCGTCGTCCCGCTGGTGGACGACGAGGAGAAGGTGCTGGTCCTGCCGATCGCGCTGTCGGAGGCCATGCTCGGGCGCCTCCCGGATCCGGCGGTGCGCGACGCGCTCGGCGTCCTCATCGCCGCGGCCTGGCCGGGGGAGGTCGTGCATGTCACCGGGCCGGCGGGCACCTGGACCTACGACCCGGGCGGGGCCGGTCCCGCGGGCGGCGGCTGGACGCAGCGCTGACGGGCTACAGCCAGGCCTCGTCCATGACCTGCGACCGCTCCAGCAGCGCGAGCGCCTCGGCGCGCAGCCTGCGCTTGGTGTCCACGAAGGCGCGCGACGGGATCGAGCTCAGGCGGGTGGCGGTCTCCAGCGCCACCTCGAGGAGGCTCTCCGGCTGCACGATCCTGTCCAGGAGCCCTGCGGCCAGCGCCTCCTCCGGATCCAGGCGCTGATCGCCGAGCGCCAGCCGCCGCGCCGTCACCGGCCCCAGCTCGCTGCGCACGACGGCCATCGCCCCGGGCGGGAAGGGGATGCCGGCGCGGGCCTCCGGCAGGCTGTAGATCGAGGGTCGGGCGGCGCCGAGCCGCTGATCGCAGGCCAGCGCCAGCACCAGCCCGCCGCCGATGGCGTGGCCGGAGATCGCGGCGACGGTGGGGATCGGCGCGCCGTAGACCGCCGCGCAGAGCCGGTGGATCCCTCCCGCCATGGCCTGCTGCCGCTCGAGGTCGTACTCCGCGACGGCCTTCAGGTCCAGGCCCGCTGAGAAGCTGCCTTCGCGGCCGGTCAGCACCAGGGCTCTGGCGTCGGACGCCAGCACCGCCTCGACCGCCTCGACCAGGGCCTGCAAGGTGCCCAGGTCCAGCGCGTTGACCGGTGGCCGGTCGAGCCGGATCAGCGCGATCTCGCCGTGGCGCGTCGGGTGGACGTTCGGGTGTTGCATCCCACCGTTATATCAGAAGCTGCTTTTGTAGAGATCCAGCAGGCCGAGGATCTCGTCGAGCTCCTCGTCGCCCCCCAGGCTGAGGGCCGAGGCCGTCACCTGGCTCTCGGCGGCCTCGAGCGCCGTGCGCGCCTCGCCGGCGCTGGTCGCCTGCGCGGCGCCGACCAGCCCGTCCACATAGGCCAGGATGGCGTCGATCTTGATGAGCTGCAGGTTCTCCCCGGCCATCATCTCGGCCAGCGTGGCGCTGTGCTCCTCGACGTGGTCCTCGGTGAGGTTCGACCAGGTGGTGCGGAACGTGAACGTCTCGGTGCCGTCGCGGCTCTCCGGGGCGCAGTCCTTCAGGGTCATGTCGTAGATCATCTGGTCATTGGGCGCCAGGTGCTGCTCGCGCACCTCCTCGGGATCGGCGCTGATCTCCTCGCCCCGGAAGCGCTCGATGACGAAGCCGGGGGGCAGGTCGATCTCCATTCGCACGTTGTACGCGGCGATCTGGGTGTTCTCGACGAAGCGGTCCCCGCTGAACTGGCGCTCGGCCTCCTCCTCGCTGTCGATGAACAGGTAGGCGCCCTTGCCCAGATCGGTGATCGTGTCCATCAGACGCGCGTCGTAGCTGCCCGGGTTGGCGCAGCCGATGCCCATCATGTAGACGCCTTCGCCCTCCCGGTCTTCGGCGTAGGCGCCGATCAGGTCCTCGTCGGTGACGCCCGTGTTCGCGCCGCCGTCGCTCATCAGGATCACGCGGTTGAGGCGGTCTTCGGCGTAGTTGTCCTCGGCCAGGGTGTAGGCCCGGATCAGGCCCGCGCTCAGGTTGGTCGAGCCGCCGGTGTCCAGCCCCGCGATCGCCGCGAGCAGCGTCGGGTCGTCTGGGCCGCTCACCTCGAGCGACTCGAGGGGAACGCTGGTGGCGTCCGACCACTCGACGATGGAGACCACGTCCCCCTCCATCAGGGAGCCCGCGACGGCGCGCAGGGTCGCCTGCACGCAGGTGATCCCCGCGCCTCCCATCGAGCCGGAGGTGTCGAGCGAGAAGGTGAAGTTGGCGGGCTGGCGATCCTCCGCCGCGATCCTGGGGGCGATCGCGGCGACGGCGAGGTGGTACTGATCGGCCGCGTCGTCCGCGATCGCCGCCTGGGGCTCGATGCGCACAGAGCCCGCCAGAGCCGCCTCATAATCGAAGGTGTAGTAGTTGAGGAACTCGTAGGCGCGCTGCGCGGCGGAGGGAGCGCGGCCCTCCGCGATCGCGGCGCGCACCAGCGCCGGCTGGCCCTTCGAGTTGGAGTCGTCCGCCGAGAGGTACCAGGTCTCGGTCACCTCAGAGGCGTCGTCGCAGACGTCTCGCTCGGCGGTGTCGAGCGGTGACGAGTCTGCCGGAGCCGTGTCTCCGGGCATCCCGCCGGTGTCGCTCTCGCCCTCGCCCTCTCCCTCGCCCTCGCCCTCGCCTTCGCCGGGGCTCCCCGTCTCGCCGATGTCGAATCCGGTCTCGGTGGAGCTTCCGGTCTCCGCGGGGCCGTCTCGGTCCTTCCCGGGCTCGATCTCGCAGGCCATGCCGAATACCGGCAGCAAGAGCAGGTGCATGTGTCTCATGGTGTCCCTCGAGGCGTGCAAATCTCGTTACGCCTCGCACACGGTAGCCTCGGAGAGGGCCCAGCGTCTATCGCGCTCGTCCCGAGGGGCGGCGCCTGTGCGTCATCAAGCCGAGGCAGGTCATCACGCCCACGGTGGAGAGCGCCATCGCCGCCCAGTCCAGCGGCTGTCGCACGTAGTCGAAGGTGAGGATCCCGTCGCGCACGGGCACGCTCATCCCGAGGGGCTCGCCGCCCTTCCAGAGGGGCGCGCGCTGGATCTCCACGTCCTGGCCGTTCATCCGCGCCCGCCAGCGCGGGAAGTCGGCGACGTGCAGCACCAGCCGACTCCCCGCGGCGGCGCCGCTCACGCGCAGGGCGACGCGCTCATCCTCGAAGGTGAGCGCCTCGACGAAGCCGGCGCCGTGCAGGGTGTACCGCTCGGGTCGATAGGGTGTGAACGCGTAGAGTTGGAGCGTCCCCCAATGTTGGGTGAGCTCGAAGCGGGCGTCCTCGATGGTGCGATCGGTGAGCAGCCAGCGCACGCTCGCCGCGCGGAAGAGCTCCTCGGACGCCTGATCCGGGCTGAGCAGGCTCAGGTGGGCCGGGGTGTAGCCAATCTTGAGGATGGGGGTGCGGTTCTGTAGGGTGGACGCCATCAGGCGGTGATCGTGGGGATGAAACAGGAAGGCGACGCGGTAGAACGCCTCGCGCTCATTCCAGGCGGCGCGCGACCACTTCAACCAGGAGTTGTAGCCCTGGTAGAGCGGGATCTCGTCGAGCATCGGCAGGTCACGGCCATCCTGCACCGCCCGCTGCCCCCAGCCCGACAGGCCGAGCGCGAGGGCGCCCAGGGTGAGCAGGCCGGCGGCGCCGCGCGCGTGGGAGCGGCGGAGCTGGCGCGCCCAGGCGAGGGCCGCCGCAGCGCCCACGCCGGCCGTGAGAAAGGCGATGGAGCGGGCCGGGACCGAGAAGCGCCGCCACATGAGGTTGGAGAGATCCGGGCCGGGCAGGTCGCTCCAGGGCAGGCTGGAGACCCACTCCGTGCGCAGCACCATCAGCAGGGCCAGCACGGCCACCAGCGCGCTGCTCGGCGACGGGGAAGCCCGCCAGCAGCTCGCCGCGGCTGAGCTCGGTGATGATCTCGTCGGAGCTCACGCCCGCGCCGCCGATGTTGCGCGCGTAGGCGGAGCGGGCGAGAAAAGGCAGGAGGAAGCTCGCGGAGGCGAGGAGGCCCAGGCCGATGGCGGCGCCCAGGCGCCCGAGGTCCCGGAGCTCCCGCAGGCGCCAGGCCAGGGCCAGCGCCGCCCCGACCATGGCGATGAGGATCAGGTTCATCGGGTGGCAGATCAGGGAGAGCCCGAGCAGCAGCCCGGCCAGCCCGAGGTCCGCGCGCCGCCCCTCCTCCAGGAAGCGGATGACGCGCCAGAGGGCGGGCAGCAGCAGGGTCTGGGCCAGCGACTGGCCCCAGACGCCATAAAAGACCTGGTAGTGCCAGCCGCCCTGCTCCCAGGCGCCCGGGTCGAGCAGCCAGAGCAGGGCGGCGACGAAGCCGGCGAAGCGGCCGAAGAAGCGCCGCCCGAGATCGTAGAGGCACCAGGCCGAGAGCACATAGAAGCCCACAAACGCGAGCCCGTAGGCGCGCTCCCAGGAGAGCTGACCGAGGGTCAGCGCGTGGACGGCGGCGGTCCACAGGTCCTGTCCGGGCGGGTAGAGCTCGCCCACCGGCTCGCCGAGGAACCAGTAGCTGCTGAAGCCCGAGAGGCGCCCGCGCGGCAGCAGGCGCTCCCAGAGAAACCAGAGCTTGTGCAGGTGCACCGCGTGGTCTCCCACGCCGGGCAGGCGCCCCTCCAGGAAGGGCCAGAGCCTCAGCGTGGAGACCGCGACGATCAGCGCGGCCACCAGCGCGTCCCAGGTGCGGGCCGCGGGCGCCCTCAGCGCTGGGGCTCGCCCGAGATCTCGATCAGCAGGCGGCCGTCGTCGCCGACCTTGAAGGCCCACTGCTCGCCCGAGGGCTTGCGGCGCACGACGGGGTCCTCGCGGAGCTGGCGCGCCAGGCGACCCATCTCCTCCATGGTCTTGATGAACTCGTCGCGCAGGGTGGCGTTGCCATCCTTGAGACGCGCGGCGACGATCTGCCAGACCACGCGCTCGTCCGCCTCGTCGAAGTGGACTCGGGCCTTGCCTTTTTCAGTCTCGACGCGCATCTGTGCTCCCTGTTACAGCTTCCAGGAGACGTACTTGACCGAGAGGTACTCGTCCATCACCCAGTGTCCGCCTTCGCGGCCATATCCCGAGGCTTTGACGCCTCCGAACGGCGCCTGCGCGGTAGAGACCGCGCCGTCGTTCGCCCCTACGATACCGTATTCGAGGGCCTCTGCGACGCGGATCAACCGACTCGCATCCCGAGTATAGAAATAGGCAGCCAGCCCATACTCTGACGCGTTGGCCAGCGCGATGGCCTCCTGCTCGCTGTGGAAGCGGCGAACCGGCGCGACGGGCCCGAAGGTCTCCTCGCGGCTGACCAGCATGTCGGCGCTGACCTCGGTGAGCACGGTGGGGGCGCAGAAGCGGCGCGTGTAGCCGGTCCCCAGATCGACCCAGCCGCCGCCGGTCTGGACGCGGGCGCCGAGCGCGCGGGCGTCGTCGATGTGCTCGCGCACCTTGTCCACGGCGGCGTCGTCGATGAGCGGGCCCACGGAGACGCCGTCAGCGGTGCCGGGGCCGACCTTGAGCGCGGCCGCCGCGGCGCAGAGGCGGGCGACGAAGGCGTCGTAGATCCCGTCCTGCACGAAGAAGCGGTTCGGGCAGATGCAGGTCTGGCCCATGTTGCGGAACTTCGAGGCCATCGCCCCGGCCACGGCCGCGTCCACGTCGGCGTCGTCGAAGACCAGGAAGGGCGCGTGCCCGCCCAGCTCCAGCGAGAGGCGGGTGAGGTGGCGGGCGCCGCCGGCCATGAGGATCCGCCCCACGGCGGTCGAGCCGGTGAAGCTGAGCTTGCGCACACGGGCGTCGCCCAGCAGGGCGTCGCCGATGGCGGGCGGGTCGCCCGTGACGACGTTGAGGACGCCCGGCGGGAAGCCGGCCTCGACCGCGAGCGCCGCCAGGGCCAGGGCCGTCAGCGGGGTCTGCTCGGCCGGCTTGACGACCAGCGTGCAGCCGCTGGCCAGGGCGGGCCCCAGCTTGCGGGTGATCATTGCGGCGGGGAAGTTCCAGGGCGTGATCGCCGCCGCCACCCCGAGCGGCTGGCGCAGCACGAGGATGCGCCGGTCGGGGGTCGAGGCGGGGACGGTCTCGCCGTAGATGCGGCGACCCTCCTCGGCGGCCCACTCGATGAAGCTGGCGGCATAAGCGAACTCTCCGCGAGCCTCGGCCAGCGGCTTGCCCTGCTCGCGCGTCAGGAGCTGCGCCAGGGGCTCGGTGTCGCGGAGCATCAGCTCGTAGAGGCGGCGCAGCAGGCGACCGCGATCGGAGGCCGTGCGCGCCCGCCAGTCGG
>CAZKWG010000249.1:0-9917 GCA_964556105.1 uncultured Enterobacterales bacterium
GGGCAGCTCGCGCGCGGCGCCGATCAGCAGCAGGTCGCCTGCCGCGACGCCGCTCTTGATCTCCACCTTCTCGGCGTCCTCGTCGCGCAGCCCGATCTCGACCGTCACCTGCTCGACCTTCTCGCCGTTGATGCGCAGGACGTGGTCGCCGTCCAGCGCGTCCATGGGGATGACGAGGCCGTCGTGGGTCTCCTGGGCGACGCGGCCCTCGGCGAAGAGGCCGGAGAGCAGGGTGCCGTCCTGGTTCGGCAGGGAGACGATGACGGGGATCTGGCGGGTGGTGGCCTCGACGCTGGGGGACACGCGCTCGATGGCCCCCTCGAAGGTGCGCTCGCCCATGCCCTGCACGGTGAAGGTGACCTTCGCGCCCGGCTGGAGCAGGCTCGCGTTGTCCGCCGAGACCGAGCCCTCGAGGCGCATGGTGCTCGGGTCGATGACCGTGAACAGGGGGGTGCCCATCGCGGCGATGTCTCCGGCGCTGACGGTGCGCTCGGCGATCACGCCGTCGAAGGGGGCGCGCACGGTGGCGCCGCTGGCCTGCTTGCTCGCGGCGGCGCGCTGGGCGCGGGCGGCCTCGACCTGGGCGGTGGCGCTCTTGAGCTGGGCCTCGGCGACCTCGACGTCGCGGTTGGAGAGGGCGCCGGCGTCGCGGAGGCGCGTGACGCGCTCCAGCTCGCGGCGGGCGTTGGCCTCGTTGGCCTCGGCCGCCGCCAGACCGGCGTTGCTGCTGGCGACGGACTGGCGCAGCGCCGTGCCCTCGATGACGGCGAGGACCTGCCCCCTGGTCACGCGGTCGCCGATCTCGACGTTGACGGCCTCGACGGCGCCGTTGGCCTCGGCGCGGATGACGGCGCGCTCGCCCGCCTTCAGCGTGCCCGAGACGCGTGGTCCGGCGGAGATCGCCCCTGCCGAGACGCTGGCGATGTCCTGCTTGCTGAGGAAGATCCGGTTGTCTGCCGCGGCCGCCGGGTCAGGGCCAGCGCCGCAGGCGAGGAGAAGGGTGAGGAGCAGCATGGGGAGCCTCAGGTCGGGAGTCGGGAGATTCAGTAGGAAGCGCCAGCGGAGAGCGGCAGCGCGGAGAGCAGCGCCTCGCGGATGCGGGCGACCTGGAGATCGCGGGCGGCCTGGGCGCGGTTGGCCTCGGCCTGCTGGAGCGACAGACGCGCGTCGTTCAGCTCCGTCTGGGTGGAGATGCCCTCCTGGAAGCGGGTCTCGGCGATAGACCACGCCTTCTCGGCCTGGGCGACCGTGCTGGCGGTGGCCTGCCACTGGGCGAGCGCGGCCTCCAGGCTGGCGGCGGTGTCGGCGCTGTCCAGGGCGCTCAGGTCGCGGACCTGCTCGAGGCGCTCGCGCGCGGCGGCGGCGTCGGACCTCGCGGCGCTGAGCTCGCTCTTGACGTAGCCTCCGGCGAAGAGCGGCACGGAGAGGGAGACGGTGGCGCTGGCGTTGGTGCGCCAGTCGGCGTCGGGGACGACCCCGTCGGGGTACTGCACGAGGCCGTAGCTGAGCGAGGCGCCGACATAGGGCAGCGCCGCCGAGCGGGTCAGGCCGACGCCCGCCTCGGCGCTCTGCAGGGCCAGCTCGCTCTGGACCACCGCCGCGCGCGCCGCGCTGGCGTCGGAGACACCCACGAGCTCCGACGCCAGGGAGGCCACGCTCTCGGGAGCGTCGTCGCCGAGCGTGGTGCTCAGCGTGAGCGTCTCGTCGGGGGCCAGGTGCAGCACGCGGCGCAGGTTGGCGTGGGCGAGCCGCTGGATCCTCCGCTGGTTGATCAGGGCCACCCGCTGGTTCTCCGCGGTGACGCTGGCGCGCAGCACCTCGAACTCCGGCAGCCGTCCGACCTCGTTGGCCAGCTTCGCGTGGCTGAGGGTGGTCTCGGCGCGGACGAGGTTGGCCTCGACGATGGCCACCATGCGGTCGGCCAGCAGGGCGTCGTAATAGGCCTGCGCCGTGGAGAGGACGACGCTGGCGCGCGCCGAGACGAGCTGAGACTCGGCCAGCGCGTAGCCGGCGTCCGCCAGCCGCTTCGTCGCCATGACGCGACCGCCCTGGTAGATCCCCTGCGAGGCGGCGAGCCCGATCCGCCAGGTGTCGGCCTGGCCGAAGGGCAGATCGGCGAAGGGGCTGGCGGCCCCGCCCGTGTCGCCGAAGAGATCGTCGTACTCGCTGGCGAAGGTGTGGGAGTAGCTCGCGGAGCCGCTCACCTGGGGCAGCCAGCTCGAGATGGCGGAGCTCTGCCCGGCTCGGGCGCTCTCCAGCGCGTGTTGTGCGGCGGCGACCTCCTCGCTCTCGGCGAGCGCCTTGCGCAGCGCCTCGTCCAGGGGGATCTCCGCGGCCAGCGCGGTCGCGATCAACGCGAGGAACATGGAACGACTCCGATAGCGGCCAGGAACAGAGGGACGAAGTGTCGGACGGCCTCCGCGGGAGGGGGCATCCCGGGAGGGGCGTGATCGGCGTGGATGGCGGTGGCGAAGAGCGAGCCCATGAGCATGGCGGCGGCCATCTCCGGGACCCAATCACCGCCGGCCAGACCCGCCGCGCGAAGCCGGCTCAGGTAGCCGGTGAGCTCGGCGTGGATGTGCGCGGGGCGCTCGCCCGCGTGGGCGCAGGCGTCCGGGTAGTGGGCGCGCTCGGCCATGCTCGCGGCGAGGACATGGCGGGCGGCGTAGAGGCGTGCCATGTGCACCTGGCACCAGGCCATCAGCTCGGCGGACGGATCCTGCGGGTTCTCGGGGAGAGGCGGGGCGGGGTCGCGCGCCGCGGAGCGGTGCAGGGCGGCCAGCAGCAGCCGCTCCTTCGAGCCGAAGTGACGGAAGATCGTCACCTCGTTGACGCTCGCCTCCTCGGCGATGCGCCGGGTGGTCGTCGCGCGGAAGCCGACCTCCGCGAGGATTCGCGCGGCGGCGTCGAGGATGCGCTCATCAGTGGTCACGGCCAGGGGTATAGCCGCCGATGAGAGCGCTGCAAGTGGTCACTTACATTTTTCCGGTCCAGGCTGAAAACGTGCCTCAGCCTCCATTGACCAGAAAGTCCACATAAGAGCTGCGCATCTTCGGGTGTTCCCAGACGTTGTCATGGTCGGCACCCGGCAGCACGACCAGCTCGCCCTGGGCCAGGCGCTCCGCCAGGCGCTCCCCCTGGGCCAGCGGGATGCGCAGGTCCTGGTCGCCGTGGATCACGCGCACCGGCACCTGGACGCGCTCGGCGCGGGTGAGAGAGTCGAAGGTGTCGCTCATCAGCAGGCGCACGGGCAGCCAGGGGTAGTCCATCGCGCCGACGTCGGGGAGCGAGGTGTAGGGCGAGACCAGGACCACCCGCGTCCCCCAGCCCTCGGCCGCCATGGCCACGGCGACGCCGGTGCCGAGCGACCGGCCGCTGAGGCGGATCCGCTCCTTCGCGACGCCGCTCTGTACGATGTGCTCGAGGGCGGCCCGCGCGGCGCCGAGGATGTTCGCCTCGCTGGTCTCGCCAGAGAGCAGGCCGTAGCCGGGGTACTCCACCGCGGCGAAGCCTCCGCCCGCCTCGCGCACCCAGTCGGAGAGGAAGGTGTCGCGCATCACCTGGCCGCCGTTGCCGTGGAAGAAGACGACGACGGGCGCCTCGGGCGTGGGCGGCGCGGTCCACTGGTAGAGCAGGCCGGGCGCCTCGACCACGGGGTAGGCGGCCGAGGCCGGGATCACGTCCTTCGGCTGGTTGTAGATGAGGGAGCGCTCACGGACGAACATGAAGGCGCAGATGCCGAGGTAGACCAGGATCAGGGTCACCAGTAGCCGTCTGATGATCATCGCGAGCGTCTTCATCGCCTGGCCTCCCGCGCGAGCTTCGCATGGATCGGGGCCTCGATCTCCGCTCTCCGACGGAATAGGCTGTCCATCCCGGGGAGTCAGGATGTCCGATCTGCTCGCCGCCCGCTCACAGATGGCCATGTCGCTGGCCTTCCACATCTTGTTCGCCGCGGCGGGCATCGGGCTGCCGCTGTTGATGGTGCTGGCGGAGGCCCTCTGGCTGCGCACGGGCGATCCTCTCTGGAGGACGCTCTGCAAACGCTGGGCGAAGGGCACGGCCATTCTGTTCGCGGTGGGCGCGGTGAGCGGGACGGTGTTGAGCTTCGAGCTCGGGCTGCTGTGGCCGGGCTTCATGGAGCTGGCCGGGCCGATCATCGGCATGCCGTTCTCGTTGGAGGGGTTCGCCTTCTTCGCCGAGGCGATCTTCCTGGGCGTCTACCTGTACGGTTGGGACCGCGTCTCGCCGCGCGTTCACCTGCTCTCGGGGGTCATGGTGGCGATCTCCGGCGTGCTCTCCGGGATGTTCGTCATCTGCGCCAACGCCTGGATGAACGATCCGACCGGCTTCACGATGGTGGACGGGCGGGTCACGGAGATCCGCCCCTGGGAGGCGATGTTCAACCCCTCCTCCTTGCCGCAGGGGCTGCACATGACCATCGCCGCGTTTCAGGCGGTGGGCTTCGGCGCGGCGGCCATCCACGCGGCGGCGCTGCTGAAGCGGCCCGACAGCGCGCTGCACAGGCGCGGCTTCTGGCTGGGGCTGGGCGTCGGCGGCTTCTTCGCGCTCGTTCAGCCGCTGAGCGGCCACCACATCGCCCAGCACATCGCCGTCACGCAGCCGATGAAGCTCGCCGCCGCGGAGGCTCACTGGGAGACCCGCGCCCGCGCGCCGGCCCTGCTGAGCGGCGTCGCCGACGAGGAGGCCGAGACCACACGCTACGCCCTGGAGATCCCGCTCCTGCTGAGCGTCCTGGCCTTCAATGATCCGGACGCCGTCGTGCTCGGCCTCAAGGAGGTGCCTCCCGAGGACCGGCCTCCCGTCACGCTCACCCACCTGAGCTTCGACCTGATGGTGGGCGCGGGCACCCTGATGGCCGGCGTCGCCGCGCTGGGGGGAGGGCTGGCGATCTGGCGGCGGCGTGCGCTCACGAGCCGACCCTACCTCTGGGCGGTGATCGTCTGCGGGCCGCTTGGCTTCGTCGCCATCGAGGCGGGCTGGATGGTCACCGAGCTGGGGCGTCAGCCATGGATCATCCGTGGCTTGATGCGGACCTCTGAGGCGGTCACGCCGATGCCGGGCTTGACGGCGCCGTTTCTCGTCTTCACGGCGCTCTACGTCGTGCTGGGACTCATCGTGATCCGCTTGATGCGTCGGGTGGTGCTGGCCAGCCTGGACGCCGGAGAGGACGAGCATGCCTGAGCAGCTCGCCGCGGGCGTCATCGTCGTCGCCCTCATCCTCTACGCGCTCTCCGGCGGCGCGGACTTCGGGGGTGGGATCCTCGATCTGACGGCGCGCGGGCCGCGGGGGAGGGCGCTGCGGGAGCTGATCGCGCGGGCCATCGGCCCCATCTGGGAGGCGAACCACGTCTGGCTGATCCTCGTCGTCGTCGTGATGTTCGTCTGCCTGCCCCGCGCGTTCGCCGTGATCATGACGGCCCTGCACGTCCCGCTGGTGATCATGCTCGTGGGCGTCGTCCTTCGCGGCTCGGCCTTCGTCTTCCGGAGCTACGACGACCCCGACGAGCTCGTGCAGCGGCGCTGGGGCCTGCTCTTCGCGCTCAGCTCTCTGCTCACGCCCCTCGCGCTGGGGACGACGCTGGGCGCGGTGGCCTCCGGCGCGCTGCGGCTGGGGCCCGAGGGGCGCGTGCTCACGGACTTCTGGAGCGCCTGGACGGCGCCCTTCCCGCTGGTCGTGGGCGGGCTGGTGACGGCGCAATTCACCTTTCTGGCGGCGATCTACCTGACCTTGGAGACCGAGGAGCCTGAGCTCCGCGAGATGTTGCGTCGACGTGGGCTGGTGGCGGGCGGGCTCAGCGGGGCGCTGGCCATGGCGGGGCTGGTGCTGGCGCGCGATGGCGCTCCGATCGTGTGGGCCGGGCTCGTCCAGAGCGCCTGGGCCCTGCCTTTTCAAGGAGTCACCGCGCTCGTCGCCCTGGGGGCCCTGGGCGCGCTCGCGAAGCGCCGCTGGGCACCGGCGCGCGCCCTCGCCGCCGCGCAGGTGGTGCTGGTCGCCCTGGGCTGGGCCGCCGCGCAGTGGCCCCTCGCGGTGCCGCCGGACCTCGACCTGAGCGCCGCAGCGGCGCCGCGGGAGGTGATCGTGCCGGTGCTCTGGGCGCTCGGGCTCGGGGCCCTGGGGCTGATCCCGGCGCTCCTGTGGCTGTACCGGGTCTTCGGGAAGCGCCTGGTCTGAGCGCGCCGCAGGGTCCGTGTGCGCCGGTCGTGGTCAGCCTCGGGGCGCTCGCGCGTCTATCGCCTGCAGCGCCGCCTGCGCCTTCTCCAGGCCCTGGGCGTCGCCCCGCTGCTCGCAAAGGCGCACCCTCAGCACGGCATAGGCGCGCGCGTCCTCTGGGTAGCCACGAAGAAGCTGGACCTCTGCCAGCTCTTGCAAGCAGATCAGCGCCAGGAGGGGGTCGCTGACCTCGCGCAGGAGCTGCCAGGCGTGGAGCAGGTGCTGATAGCCCTCGTCTGGCCGCCCGTTCCCGGCGGCGATGGCCCCCATGTTGCAGAGCAGCCCGGCCGCCGCGCGCAGATGGCCGACCTCGAGCTGCAGCTTCAGCGCGGCCTCCCGCAGGCGCCGGGCCTCCTCCTCCTCACCCGGCGCCATGTAGCTGTTGGCGAGGTTTCCCAGCACCACCCCTTCGAAGCGGCGATTGCCGAGCTCGCGGTGAATGGCGAGCGCCTCCCGGTGGCGCCGGCGCGCGTCCTCGACGCGCCCCTCCAGGCGGTCGATGGTCCCGAGGTAGCCCAGCGCGGTGCCCTCCAGGCGACGGTTCCCGACCTCCCGGTGGATGGCCAGGGCCGCCTCGTGTTGCCTCCGGGCCTCGTCGTAGCGCCCGGCGGCGCTGAGCAGGATGCCGAGATTGTTGAGGAGAGCGCCTTCTCGCACGCGACATCGCAGCGCGCGCTGGAGCGCCAGGGCGTCCTCGTAGCGCTGACGGGCCTCCTCGCGACGGCCCTGCCCTTCGTGGATGTTTCCGAGCAGGTGCAGGGCGCGCGCCTGTCGCGGGCGGTCGCCACGTTGGAGCGCCAGGGTCAGCGCGGCCTCGAGGGGCGCCTCAGCCTCCGCGTCGTGGCCGGTGTCGTGCAGGGCCTCGCCGAGGACCAGCCAGGCCCTGACCTTGTCGGGCTCCTCGAGACCGGGGATGGCCAGTACGCTCCGCGCGAGGTCCACCGCTGCTTGATGCGGGCCGCGCAGCGCGTAGACGCCCCACAGCGCGGACAGGCAGCCGACCGCTACCTGGCCGTCGCCCCTCGCGACGGCGCGCGCGCATGCCGCGCGCAGGTTGTCCAGCTCGAGCGCGTAGGCCTTTCGGCGCTGAGGCCCCCCTTGGAGATCGAGCGCCTCCAGCGCGGCGTCATCGCCGAGCGAGGCGTAGTACCGGCCATGACGGACCTCGGCGCTCAGGGTCCCGCCGGTCTCTCGAAGGCGCTCGGCGGCGTACTCCGCGACGCTGACCAGCAGGTCGAGACGCTGTCTGCTCCCCGATCCCTCCCCGCCGCTGCGGATCAGCGACCGGTCCACCAGGGCCGCGAGCAGCTCGCCCGGCCACCCTGGGGTGTCCAGGACCGCCTCGGCGGCCGTGAGCGTAAAGCCGCCCTGAAAGACCGAGAGCTGCGCCAGCGTCGAGCGCTCCTCCTCGGGCAGCAGCTCCCAGGACCAGTCCAGCGTCGCGCGCAGGGTGCCCTGGCGATCCCGGCGGCCGCCCGTGGAGGTGAGCAGGTCGAAGCGCCTCCCCATGCGCGCGAGCAGGTCGGTCGGGCTCATCAAGCGCACGCGCGCCGCCGCCAGCTCGATGGCCAGGGGCAGGCGATCCAGCAGCTCGACGAGCGCGGCGATCTGCTCGGCCTCGTCCTCCGCACGAAAGTCCCGTCGCGCGGCCTCGGCGCGCCGCACGAAGAGCTCGGCCGCCTCGCTCGGGCGGAGCGGCGGCAGCACCAGGGATACCTCGCCCGGCAGCGCGAGCACCTCGCGCGTCGTGACGATGAAGCGCGCCTCGGGCGCCCGATCCAGCCAGGCCCCGACCGTCGCCTCCGCCAGTCGCGCCACCTGCTCGAAGTTGTCCAGCACGAGCAGGCAGCTCCCCCGCGCCGCGATGGCCCGCCCGAGCTGCGTGACCGCGTCGTCCTTGCCCAGCGGCACGTCCAGAGCGGCGGCCACGGCCAGGGTGATGCCGCTCAAGTCACGGGCCTCGCTGAGATCACAGAACCAGACGCCGCCCGGCCAGGCGCCGAGCCAGCCTCGTCCATAGTGAAGGGCGAGCCGGGTCTTCCCCGCGCCGCCGATGCCGATCACCGAGACCAGCCGGGCCCCTTCGTCCAGCCAGCGCGCCAGCCCGCTGAGGTCGGCCTGGCGCCCGATGAAGGGGTCGCGCTCGGCCGGCAGGTTGGTCGGGATCTCCCGCGCGGGCTGCCAGCGATCCTCGACCGGGACGACCCGATAGGCCTTGTCGCTGTCTTCGGGCGGAGACCCGCCATACCCGCCGCCGATCTGCTCGACCAGGGAGATGGGATCGGGCAGCCCCTTGAAGCGCCACCAGCCATGCTGGCACAGGCGCTGCTCGACTGGCACCGGCACGTCGGCGGTCAACAGGGTCTGGCCGCCGCGGGCCACGGACATCACCCGGGCGGCCACGGCGATGGCCAGCCCGTCCACGTCCTGCGTAGGCGCGCCCCGGGCGACCTGCTCGGCTGGGTTGACCCGGATGGTCACCGAGCCCGTGTGGATGCCCACGCGGGCCTGGACGGGAGGGGTCAGCTCGCGCAAGGAGGCGTGGTAGACGGCCGCGAAGCCGAGCGCGTCCGCGGGGCGCTCGAACATCGCCAGAACGCCGTCGGTGCGCTCGATCTCGACGCCACGCCAGACGCTGAGCAGCTCGCGGGCGAGGCGGTTGTGCGCCGTCCACAGCGCCGCCAGGCGCACCTCGCCCAGCGCGCTGGCCAGCTTCGTGCTGTCCACCACGTCGGTGAGGCATAGGGTACGTGTCACGATCACAGGCGCCCTCCAGCCCGGTGGGGTCCCTCAGCCTCCCCCGTCCACGGGCTCCGCCCCCAGCTCCTTCAGCACGCCGAGCGCGCCCGCCAGGGTCTCGTGGAGCAGCGCCACCACCAGATCGTCAGGGCCGATCCCTCGGAGCGCGAGGCGAACGCCGCTGATCTCGTCAACGGTCGGGCCCTCGATGGTGTGGCGCGGCAGGCCACCCGCGAGCAGCCCACGCAAGAGCACCGCGGGAACCTCGCCCGGCGCGCGGTCGTAGAGGCGGCCCGGGACCTCCTTCAGGACGACGCGCCGGGGAGCGAGGGCTTGTGCCGCCAGCCCGAAGTCCAGCAGCTCGCGGTCGCTGCGGTCGCCCGCCTGGCCGATCAGCAGGGTGCGTCGCGCTCTGGGCCAGGGGCGGACCGCCTCGGCGACGCGCAGCAGGCCGTCGTAGCTGTGGCCGAAGTCCAGCACCACCAGCGCGCCGTTGGGCAGGCGAAAGGTGTTCATGCGACCGGGATTGTCGGTCACGCTGGGGCGGAAGCTGCGCAGGCCGCGGCCGATCGCGTCGCCTGGGAGCCCCAGCGCCAGGGCGGCCAGCGTCGCGGCCAGCGCGTTCTCGACGTTGTGTCTGGCCGTGCCTTGGAAGGTGATGGGGATCTCCGTCAGCGGCACGCGGCCATCGTCCACGACCAGCCAGCGATCGTCCGCCCAGCCGTCGGCGGGGCGCGCTGGCTGGCTGGAGAAGGTGCGGATCACCAGGTCGGGGCGCTGGGCTCGAAGCTCGGGCAGCACCGCGTAGATCGGCTCCGAGACCGCCGGGATCACCAGGGTCCCGCCGCGCCGCAGCGCCCGCGCCAGCACGAGCTTCGTGCGGGCCATGCTCTCCAGATCGTCGATGCCCCACTGACCGAGGTGCTCGGCGGTGACGTTGGTG
>CAZKWG010000250.1:0-9888 GCA_964556105.1 uncultured Enterobacterales bacterium
GCCGGCCACGGGGGCCTTCAGCGGCACGCCCGCGTCCATCAGCGAGAGCGTGCTGCCGCACACCGTCGCCATCGAGGAGGAGCCGTTGCTCTCCAGCACGTCGCTCGTGCAGCGGAGCACGTAGGGGAAGGCGGACTGGGGCGGGAGCACCGGGGCCACCGCGCGGTGAGCCAGGGCGCCGTGACCGACCTCACGACGGCGCGGGCCGGTGAGCCGACGCGCCTCGCCCGTGCAGAAGGGCGGGAAGTTGTAGGTCAGCATCCAGCGGCGGAAGGGCTCCACCATGCCGGCGTGGTCCAGGCGCTGCGCGTCGTCCTCGACCCCGAGGGTGGCGGTGACGAAGGCCTGGGTCTCGCCGCGGGTGAAGACCGCCGAGCCGTGGGCGCGGGCGGAGACGCCGACCTCGCCGCTGATGGCGCGGATCTCGTCGGTGGCGCGACCGTCGATGCGGCGGCCCTGATCGAGGACCTGGGCGCGCATGGCCTTGCCGACCAGCTTCTCCCAGTAGTCCACGACGAAGGCCTTGATCTTGTCGGCCTCCTCGGCCTCCTTGCCGGCGACCAGCGCGGCGATCGCGCCCTCGCGCGCGGCCTTGATGGCGTCGCGGCGCTCGTGCTTGCCGGTGATGCCGAGAGCGGCGGGCAGGTTCACCTGGGCCTGCGCGGTGAGCGCCGCGACCAGGGCCTTGTCCGGCTCGTTGCCCGTCGGCACCTCGCGCTTCGGCTGGCCGGCGCGACCGGCGAGCTCCTCGATCGCCTCGATGATCTTCTTGATCTCGGCGTGCGCGAGGTCCATCGCGTCGAGCATGGCGCTCTCCGAGACCTCCTGGCCCCCGCCCTCGACCATGCAGATGGCCTCGCGGGTGCCGGCGACGACGAGGTTCAGCTCGGCCTTCTCGGTGATCGCGTTCGGGGGGTTGAGGATCAGCTTGCCCTCGTGCAGGGCGACGCGGACGCCGGCCACGGCGCGCTTGACCGGGATGTCGCTGAGCATGAGCGCCGCCGACGCGCCGCAGAGGGCGAGGACGTCGGTGTCGTTGTCCACGTCATAGGACAGCACGGTGGCGATGACCTGGGTCTCGAAGCGCCAGGTCTTGGGGAACTGCGGCCGGAGCGGCCGGTCGATGAGGCGGCCGGTGAGGGTCTCGCGCTCGTTCGAGCGGCCCTCGCGCTTGAAGTAGCCGCCGGGGATGCGGCCGTAGGCGCCGGTGCGGTCCTGGTACTCGCAGGAGAGCGGCACGAAGTCACCGAGGCCGGGCTTCTTGTCGGCGACGGCGGTGACGAGGACGGCGCTGTCGCCCTGGCGGACGACGACGGAGCCGGAGGCTTGCTTGGCGAGCTTGCCGGTCTCGATGGAGAAGGGGCGACCGCCCACTTCGATGGTGACAGTGTTCACGGGCATGGATGACGACCTCGGCGCGCGATGGCGCGCAGGGAGGGTGGCGAATGTGCGCTTCGCTTCGCCCTCGCGGTGCGTCTGTCCCGTAGACCTTCGTGGCCAGAGCCGCGGCTCGGGGCACGAAGACCTGCGGGCGGACGGCCTCGAGAGAGATCCGCGTCGCGCGTAGTCAGAGAACCAGAAAGAACAAGGGCGGCAGGATTACTCCGCCGCCCCTCGTGTGACCTACCTGCGCAGGCCGAGCTTCTCAATCGTCGCCTGATAGCGCTCAGGGCTCGTCTTCTTGAGGTAGCTCAAGAGGCGGCGCCGCTGACCGACCATCTTCAGGAGCCCACGACGCGAGGCGTGGTCCTTCTTGTGGGACTTGAAGTGCTCTGTGAGACCGTTGATGCGCGTGGTGAGCAGCGCGACCTGGACCTCGGGCGAACCCGTGTCGGTCTCGTGCGTGCGGTGGGTCTCGATCACCGCGGTCTTCTGTTCGAGGGTGATGGCCATGATCTTGCTCCTTGGAAGCCGGATTCGCCGCAGGTGTTCGAGGAGGCCTTTTTCCTCGTGTGCCGCAAGCGCCGGGATTGCGCTCCCCTCTTGCCCTGTTCGACCTCGCTCGTCAAGCGGCCGGGGTGGGCGGCCTCAACCGGATATGGAGCCCCGAGGAGGGTGATTCATGCGCGCGACGATCACGGGAGCGACCGGCCTGTTGGGCTCGAACCTGGCAGAGCGGCTCCTGGCCGAGGGCTGGCAGGTGCGTGCGACGCGGCGCGGCAGCAGCAAGGTGGACCACCTCGCCGATCTGGACATCGACTGGGTCGAGGCGGGCCTGGACGACCCGGCCGCCCTCGCGCGGGCCTTCGAGGGCTCCGACGCCGTCTTTCATTGTGCCGCCGCCGTGTCGGTCCTGCCCAGGCCCACCCCAGAGCTGATCCGCTCGAACGTGGACGGGACCCGCCACGTGACCGAGGCCACGCGCCTGGCCTCCGCCGGGCGCCTGGTCCACGTCTCCACCGCCGCCTGCGTCGGGCTCTCGGTGAACGGCGAGCTGGTGGACGAGACGGCGACCTACAACTTCGAGCGGGAGGGCCTGGACGACGGCTACTCCACCACCAAGCGCGACGCCGAGCGCCTCGTGCTGGCCGCCGCCGCGGAGGGCCTGAACGCCGTCGTCGTCAACCCGAGCTTCATCATGGGCGCGCGCGACGCGAAGCCCAGCTCGGGCCGCGTCATCCTCGAGACCGCCCTCGGCCGCGTCCCCGCGCTGCCGAGCGGCGCCAACAATTTCGTCCACGTCCGCGACGTGGCGGACGGGATGCTGCGCGCCTGGCAGCGAGGGCGCGCGGGAGAGCGCTACATACTCAGCGGCGAGAACCGACGCTGGGACATCATGATCCGTCGCATCGCCGAGCTGGCGGGCGTCACCCCTCCCCGCTTCAACGCTCCCCGCTGGGTCATGGCCCTGATCGGCCTGGGCGGCGACCTCGCGGAGCGGATCAGCGGCAAGGAGCAGATGGTCAACAGCATCAACGTGCGCTGGAGCAACACGACCAGCTTCAAGTTCACCTGCGAGAAGGCGAAGCGGGAGCTTGGTTATTCTCCGAGGAACCCGGACGAGGGCGTGGTGGAGGCGCTGGCGTGGTTCCGGGGCGCGGGGATGATCCCGGGTTAAGCGACGCCAATGGAGTCGCTGTCCGCCCGATACGAGCAGGCCGTCCAGGCGCTGTGCGACGCCCTCTCCAGCGGGCGCGTGCCCTGGAACGAGCCCGTCGCGCTCCAGGGGCCGCCGATGCTTGGGCGAGCGGGGACCGCGCTGCGGGGGCTGGCCGCGCTGCTGGCCTGGCAAGCGGGTGGGCGGTTGCCAGGGATGCCGCTGGCGTGGCGGCTGGTGGCGAAGCCGGACGCGCTGCCGGAGGGTCCGCCCGCGGTGCTGAAGCTGCCGGCCAACGGAGGAGAGGCGCTGTATGGCGCGGTGCCAGATGCAAGGCCGAAGCGGTTGGTGGACCGGCGGCTTCCTTCCTGGCGGCTCAGCGCGTCAGAGCTGGTGGGCAGACTGGAGGAGCTTCTGGCGCTCCATTCAGGAGACACCGCAGCGATCCGGTCGGACGCCGGGACGATCTGCTCACTCGCAGCAGCCCTGATGCGTCCCTATCAGCCGAACAATCAGGCTGAGGCGCTGACCCCGGAAGGGGCTTGGGATCACGCGCGGCTGGCTCGGGTCGCCGCCTGGGCGCAGCTCCTCGTCGACAGCGCCGATCTTCAGCCGAAGAACAGCGCCTACTGGCGCATCCGACGCAAACGTCAGGCCTGGAAATTCTACCGAGCCGGTCGAGCGGATCGTCCGGTGTCGGCGTGGCTGGAGCGGCTCTGTCACTCCGGGTTGATTCAGGGGTGCCTGCCGGCCGAGCTGCGCGCGCTCGAGCGCGGCGAAGGTGCCCCGTTGTCCCCAGAGCTCCCTGTCCGTGAAGCCGTATTCCACAGCCTTTACGTTCGGCGGACCCCAGGGGTAGGCTTCCTCGCGGCGCAGATCCCCAGCCGGGAGCTGGGGACTGGAGGCGGCCTCGAGGCTATCACCTCCACCCTCTCCGCCGCCCGCTGGCGCGCCTCGGCCGTCCAGGCGCTCGCGCTCTGCGAGCGGCTCTCGCCGGATCCGCTGCCTTCGGAGCCGGGGCAGGCCTGGCGAATCGTCGGCAGGACGCTGCGCGACGATCTTCGCCGCGGAGGCGTCAAAGGCGGGCTATGGAGCTGGGAGGGCGCTGAGCCCGCTATGACACACGCCTGCTGGCGTGGCCTGGTCCGCCGTCATCGGGCGCTCGGCTGGCTGCACCCCACGGCACGCTCCCGACTCGAAGACCTACGCTACAAGGATCGTTTTCTGCTGGAGGACCTCCAGGATCTCGCGGAGACGACGGACGACGAGGCATGGGAGGCGCGGGGCCGCAAGCTCCAGGTCTCGCGGTTTCCGGCCGCCAGGGTCGCCGGTCTTCGGCGCGTCAAAGCGATGATCGCCCGCGACGAAGCGCCGATCCGAACGCAGATCGCCGGCGCGCTCCAGTGTGCGCCGGGCTGGGCCGAGATCCTCACCGCGGCCGCCGCCTCTCCCTGGGAGCGCCAGGCCCGGACGAAGCGCAGCGGCGGCCTGCGCTGGCTGGACATCCCCGCCCCGCCCCTTCGGGCAGCGCAGCGGATTGTGGGCGGCCTGCTTCAGCGGGTCATGCCTCTCCAGAGCTGGCTCACTGCCTTCCACGCTGGGGCCAGCCCGGCGCTGCACGCTCGCGCCCACGCCGGAGCGGTCGTGGCGGTACACAGCGATCTGCGCGACTATTTCGGCAGCCTGCACCCCTGGCACCTCGAGCCCTGGCTGGGGCTTGGACGTCCGGACGCCGTCAACCTGCTCCCGGGCTGGTCCGAGGAGGGCCGGCGCGCGCTGGTGCGGCTGGTCTTCCATCAGCGGGGCGGCCTGCCCTACCTACCTCAGGGGGCGCCATCGTCGCCCGTCGTCGCCAATCTGGGAGGAATGTGGCTGGACCACGCGATCCTGGCCGCGGCGACCGCGCAGCTCGGCCCAGGCCGTTTCACATACACGCGCTACGCCGACGATCTGGTGATCTCCACCCGTGACGCCGATCAGGCCGACGGCTTCGGGGAGCTTGCCCTGCGGCTGCTCACCGCCGTGACCGAGGCGCAGGGCTTCTCGGTCCTGCCGGACAAGACCTGGGCCTGGCGCCACGGGCACGGCCAGCCGCTGGTGCTGGGCGGGCTGCGCGTCCCCTCCGAGCGGAGCGGCGCGCTGCAGCTCGAGCGGGAGACGCTGCGGAGGGCGCGGGCGGCGCTACACCGACTGCGGCATCGCCTGGACTATACCCAGGATCGGGTTCGCTTTTTTGCGCGCAAGCGTGGGCCGACGGAGCGCAGCCCCGACGCCGCGCATGGGCTGCTGGCCCACGCCTACGCCGCGACGGGCGATCCCCGTTGGCTGGCCTACACGAGCGGGCGCCTCGCCCGCTTCGCGCGCCTGCTGGCCGGACCCCTGTTCAGCGAGAGCCTGCTGGCGGGGTGGTCCGATGAGGCGCGCGTTGATTAGACGAGAGTTATCGGTTAGAATCCCGGGAGCTGCCTGGTACACGGCGAATCGCCATGACCGTTTCTTTACGCACCTGCGCGGTATGAAGCTCTATCGAGCGTCATACCGCCCAAGTCCGGGGTGTCGCTGACGCGGGTTGGCCCGAGTAAACTCGGGTAGGATGGCAGGCAGCACCCCTGGGGCCCCCAGGCCCCGGGGTCTTCCTCCGCGAGTCCAAGATGCGCCTGCGCGAGCTGTACCTCGAAAACTTCCGCTGCTACGCCGAGACCACAGTCAATCTCAACCGTCCCGTCACGCTGATCTTCGGCGTCAACGGCGCGGGCAAGAGCGCCCTGGTCGACGCGCTGGCCCTCGCCCTGTCGGTCCTGCCCGGCCTCGGTGGCACCCGGGAATTCCTGTCCTCGGACCTTCGTCTGGTCACGACCGGCGTGGGCGGGACCTGGGCCCGCGAGCAGGAGACTCAAGCGCGAATCGGCGTTCGCGTCGCGGATCCAGCGAGCGCCTGGGAGTGGCGGCTGGATCGCGGCGACAAGGCAAAGGTAACGGCGGGTGCGCAGGAGCTCGCGAGGCAGATCCAGCGCAGTGTAGACAAGAAGGCCGATATTCTGCCGGTCTTCGCGGTCTACGGCGCGGGGCGCGCCTGGCGGGACGTCCCGCCTGAGGACAACCCGGCGGAGGGGCGCCTCGCGGGCTACGCGGGCGCGCTCGACGCCGGGCGCGATCTCTCCGGCCTCCGTGCCTGGTGGCGCGACCAGGATCACACGCGCGAGAAGGGGCAGCCGACACCGGCGCTCGATGCCGCGGAGCGAGCCGTCGTCGGCCTGGCGGGCCCTAGCGCGGCGCTGCCGATCTATGACCCCAAGCTGAAGGACGTCATCATCGACCTCCCGCGCCTGAACGGGCGCTTCGCCCTGCGCGAGCTCTCCGATGGTTATCGCGGCCTCATCGCGCTGGTCGCGGACATCGCCCGCCGGGCGGCGACCTTGAACCCCGTCTTTGGCCCCGGCCTCCTCACCAAGGTCACGGGCGTCGTGATTATCGACGAGATCGACCTCCACCTGCACCCGAAACTTCAGGCTGAGGCCCTTCCCCGTCTTCGCGAGACCTTCCCGAACATCCAGCTCATCGTCACCACCCACTCCCCGCTCGTGCTGGGGAGCGTGCGGGACAACGAGGAGGTGCTCGCGCTCGAGGAGGACCACACCCTCCAGGCTGGACCTCACGTCGAGGGGCGCGACCCCGCGCGAATCCTGGCCGAGGTGATGGGCGCGCCGCTCCGGCCCCTTCATCACGAGCAGCTCGTCAGCGAGCTCTACCAGGCCATCGACGCGCGGGACATCGCGCGAGCCGAGGCGATTCTTCGGGACCTCGGTGAGAAGTGGGGCGAGCTGGACCCTGAGGTCGTGCAGGCGCGCACCTACCTGGACTGGGAGCGCTGAGCGTGCGGGGCGTCGCAAAAAAGGGCCCTCCGCAAGGAGACGTCTCAGCGAGCGCAGAGCCGATCACCTGGATCGAGGCCAGAAAGCGCCTCGCCAAGGACGTGGACGCCTTGTCGTCCGACTCCGTGCGCAAGGAGCATTTCGACACGCTGAGCAAGCCCAAAATGCGGGCGCGGCTTCTGGAGGAACAGCGCTACCGGTGTGCCTTCTGCGAGCGCGAACTGAAAGAGGACGATGCCAACGGTGGCAGCGACGTGCGGATCGCCCACTGGACGCCGATCAAGCAGGACAAGACGCGTGCCCTGGAGTGGGACAACCTCTACGCCTCCTGCTCCGCCAAGGAGACCTGTGATTCGCGACAGAGGAGCGATCTGCTCGGCCTGCGCACGCCCGCCGAGTTGGACTTTGAGAACGTCTTGGACTTCCGGCCGAACGGCGAGGTCCACATCTCAGCGAGTTTAGGTGGCCGGCTGCGCGAGGGTGAGCGGGAGGCGCTCCAGCGCGCGCTGGGCGACCCGGTGATCGCCAGCCTCGATCCGAAGCGAGGCGATCACCGCTCACCGCTCAACATCAATCATAAGTCGCTCCAGGTTGCCAGAGCAGCAGCCCTGAAAGGACTTCAACGAGAGATCGCGCGCAAGTATCCCGGCAGCACTGCCCGCCCCGAGCACCTGCGCAAGTTGCTCACCCGACTTCTGGAAGGAGCCCCACGAACAGCCTTCGTCAGCGTGCAAGTGACCTGGCTGGAGCGTCGCCTGTCGCGGACCTGAGCTTCCCCTCCCCCAGCACCCACGCCAGCAGCAGCGGGAACTCCACCAGGGCGTGAAAGCTGGCCAGCGCGGCGTAGGCCGAGAACGCCCCGAGATAATCATCCAGATAGAACGGGATCATCCCGACCGTCAGCGCCAGCGCCCCCGTCACCGCCCAGGGGCTGTACAGCGCTCTCGCCCAGCGGGGCGCCGCCGACAGCTCTGGGGCTGCGCTGATCCGCGGCAGGATCCCGATCCAGATGGCGTAGTGCATCCCCTGCAGGAACGAGAAGGTCGCCACCACCCGCAGCGCCTCGGTGGGCGAGACGCCCTGCCAGAGCCAGGTGTTGGCCATCCGGTCGGGCTGGTCCAGCGGCCCCAGGTGGCCGAAGCCGGTCGTCGGGAGCCACGAATCGAAGACCCCTCCCAGGATCGCCGCCGGCACCGCCACGGCCCAGACCAGCGCGCCGAGCAGGGCCCGCCCGCGCCCTTCCCGGCTGTGCAGCAGCAGGAAGACCACCGGCATGAGGTTGTGCAGATGGGAGAGCACCAGGAAGTGCCACTTCAACCAGGAGAGCGACGCCCACAAGCCGAGGCCGACCAGGACCGCCAGCGCCCCCCGCAGCGCGCGCTGTCCGCGCCCGAACATCAGCACGCCCAGCAGGGTCCCGTAGACCAGCCCCACCTCGAGCTGGCGCGCCGCCTCGGGAGACAGCCAGGTCCCGTTCGCCGCCCGCGCGCCGATCACCGCGAGCAGCGGCAGGACGATGAGGAGGAGCGCCCCCCGCTCCAGCCTGCCCAGGCCCTGACCCCCGAAGACATAGCGGCCGAACACGTAGCGCAGCTCGGCGAGGTTGTGCGCCACGCCGAGCAGCATGAAGCCGTAGACCGCCAGCCCGAGCGGCATGGAGACGGCCAGCGGCAGGGCGACGGCGACCGCCAGCAGGAGCGGGGCGAGCGGGACCGGCGCGGGCCGGGTCACCGCCACCCCCGCCACGATCAGCTCTCCGCCGACAGGTGCGTGAAGTCCGCCACCGCCCGGAAGGCGTCGGCCACGGCCTTGAGCAGCGCCAGCCGGCGCTCGCGCACGGCGAGGTCATCGGACATGACCATGACCTGCGTGAACAGGTCGTCCACCGGCGCCTTCAGCGTGGACAGCGCCGCCAGGGCCGCGCCGTAGTCCATCGCCGCCTCGCGCTCCTCCGCCCGGCCCTTCGCCGTCACCAGCGCCGTGTGCAGGGCGCGCTCGGCGGGGTGATCGAGGGTGGTGGGGTCCAGGCGCAGCTCGCCCGCGTCGCGGGTGAGCCCGATGACGCGCTTGAACGTCGTCTTCAGCGCGCCGAAGCCGTCCGAGCGCGAGAGCGCCAGCAGCGCCTCCAGCCGCCGCCAGAGGGCGACCACGTCCTTGTCCCCGGTGGCCAGCACCGCGTCCACGTACTCGGTGGCGCCGAGCTCCTGGAGCTGCGCGCGCAGCCGGGTCAGGGTGAACTCCACCAGCTCCTCGCGGGCCTGCACGCTCGGGTGCTTGCCCTCGGGGTCCCAGACGCGCAGGGCGGCGTTGAAGAGCGCGTACAGCGAGACCCGCGCGCCCGACGCCAGGAGGATCTGCACCACGCCGTTGGCGGCGCGGCGCAGCCCGAGCGGATCGCCGCCCCCCTTCGGCTTCTGGTCGAGCAGGAAGCAGCCGGCTAGTGTATCTAGCCTGTCCGCGAGGGCCAGCGCCCGTCCCTCCGGCGTGGAGGGGAGCGCGTCCTCGGCGTTCCTCGGGAGATAATGCTCCTCGATGGCCAGCGAGACGGCCGCGTCCTCGCCCTGGTGGGCGGCGAGCAGGCGGCCGACGTGGCCCTGAAGCTCGGGGAACTCACCCACCATCAAGGTCGCCAGATCGGTCTTGCAGAGCAGGGCCGCCCGACCCGCCGCCGTGGCGTCCGCCCCGCAGAGGTCCACGAGCGCGCCGACCAGGGTCGCCAGCCGGTGCGACTTGTCGGCCATCGTGCCGCCCTTGCGGATCCAGCCCATACCCTCGAGCGCGTGGAAGCGGCTCTCCAGGCGGACCTTCCGGTCCTCGGCGTAGAAGTGTCGCGCGTCATGGAAGCGCGCCGCCAGCACCCGCGCGTTGCCCTGGGCGATGATCGCGGCGACCTCCGGATCGTGCGCGTAGGGGTGGTTGGTGACGACCAGAAAGTGGTGGTCCAGCCCCCCCTTCTTGAAGAGCGGGAAGACGCGCTGG
>CAZKWG010000251.1:0-9875 GCA_964556105.1 uncultured Enterobacterales bacterium
GGGTCCCGCCCAGCCGCGTCCGCGCCACCTCGTACGGGGAAGAGCGGCCCCTGGTCCAGGGTCATGACGAGAGCGCCTGGGGGCAGAACCGTCGGGCCGAGATCCAGGTCGTGGAGTAGACATGCGCACGCTCCTCGCGTTCACCCTGCTCAGCGGCTGCATCCTGGACCGCACGGGTCAGTCGGCCACGGAGATGTACAAGCGTGAGCTCCAGGCGCATGCCGCGAAGCTGGAGACGATCGACGCCTCGATCGACAAGGCGGACGCGCGTCTGAACCAGCTCGAGGAGCTCACCCGCGCCCGCGGCCAGGACGAGATCCTCAAGATGGAGAACATGGACCAGCTCCGCGAGGAGGTCTCGCGCCTGCGGGGCGACCTCGAGGTGCTGACCCACGACTGGGAGCAGGGCAAGGCGGGCCGCGACCGCTCCGCCCAGGACCAGCAGCTGCGCCTGAACTGGCTGGAGACCCGCGCCGACGCGCTGGAGAAGAGCCTGGGCCTGAAGACGCCGCCGCCGCCCTCCTCGTCCGGCGCCAGCGCGACCGTCGCCACCCCCGCGGGAACCGGAGCGCCAACCGACGGGACGGGCACGCCAGACCTGAGCGCGGGTCCGGACCCCGCCGCCAACCCGGTGGAGACCGAGGACGCCTCGCCCGAGGCCCTGCTCAAGCTGGCGGAGGAGCACCTCGCCGCCGGGCGCGAGGAGGCGGCCGAGGCGGTGCTGAACCGCTTCCTCAAGGAGAACCCGAGTCACGCGCTGGCCGACGAGGCCAAGTACCGCCTGGCCGAGGCGAAGTTCAACGCGAAGCTCTACCCGGCGGCCGTCCTCGCCTTTCAGAAGGTGCTGGACGAGCACAAGGACTCGCCCTGGGCCGCCTGGGCCATGCTCCGCCAGGGAGAGTGCTTCGAGGCGCAGGGCCAGAAGCAGAACGCGAAGCTCTTCTACGAGGACACGGTGCGCCTCTACCCGAAGAGCAAAGCCGCGAAGGAAGCCAAGGCAAAGCTGGGGAAATAGCATGGCGACCCTGTATTTCCGACAGCTCCTCGCCGGCCGCGACTTCGGGCGGCGGGACCGCGTCGCCACCCAGATGCAGAATTTTATCTACCTGATTGGAGATAAAGACAGCGGCGAGTGCCTGATCGTCGATCCCGCCTGGCAGGTGGACGAGCTGGTGGACCTGGTCGAGGCCGACGGGATGAAGGTGGCCGGCGCGCTGATCACGCACTACCACCCCGATCACTGCGGCGGCACCATGTTCGGGTTCACGGTGGAGGGCCTGCCGCGCCTGATGGCTCGCGCCCCCTGCCCTGTCCACGTCCACCGCGCCGAGGCCCACGGCGTGCGCGTCGTCACCGGCCTCTCCGAGACGGACCTCACCGCGCACGACTCGGGCGACAAGGTGCGCGTCGGCGACGTGGAGATCGAGCTGCTCCACACGCCGGGCCACACGCCGGGCTCCCAGTGCTTCCGCCTCAAGGACGCCCTGGTGGCCGGCGACACGCTGTTCCTGCAAGGCTGCGGGCGCGTGGACCTGCCCGGCGGCGACTCCGAGGAGATGTACCGCACGCTCACCCAGCGCCTGTCCACCCTGCCGGCGGACATCGTGCTCTTCCCCGGCCACGCCTACGGCGGCGAGCACGCCCCGCTGGGCACGGTGCGGCGCACGAACCCCTACCTGCGCGTGCCGGACCTGCAGAGCTGGCGCAGGATGATGGGCTGAGCCCGACGCTGCCGTCCCTCACCCCGCGAATCACCCCGCGAAGCGGATCAGCCCCTTCGGGTGCGCGTTGATCAGCCCTTCGAACGCGCTCTTCTCCCAGGTCTGAATGTCGGCCATCGTGCCCTGGCCGCGGTTCAGGATCACCTCCCAGACCGCCTGCTGAATGCCGTTGCTGTGATCCTCCAGCAGGCGCTTCGTGATGTCCCAGGTCTGGAAGATGCGGCGACCGACGACGCCGTGCAGGTTCAGGCCGTTCATCACCACGCGGTGAACGTCCTCGATGACGGCGTCGCCGTTCTTGACGCCGAAGAGGACCACCGATCCACCCCTGCGCGTGATCTTGATGGCGTTGTTCATGGCAGAGTTGAACCCGGCCATCTCCAGCGAGACGTCAGCGCCGACACCATCGGTCAGGTCGAGGATGGCCTCGCGCAGCGCGGGGTCGCTCTTGTGGGGCGCGTCCTTGGGCGGCATGGCTGGCGTGAGCACGGCGTCGGCCCCCAGGCGGCGGGCGAGCTCGGCGTGACGCGGATCGACCTCGATCCCGATGACCTTGCGCGCGCCCAGGCCGCGGGCGATGAGCAGCGCGAAGAGGCCGATGGTGCCGCAGCCGACGATGGCGACGGTGCGGTCGCGCATGTCGGCGACCTGGCAGGCGTGGACGGCGTTGCCGAAGGGCTCCTGGACCGCCGCCACCTCGGGCCGGATCTTGGAGAGGTCGGTGGGCCAGAGCGCCTTGGCCGGGAGCTGAAGGTACTCGGCGAAGCACCCATCCCGGCTGATGCCGATGATCTTGTCCTTCTGGCAGACGTGGCTGTCGCCGACGCGGCACTGGTAGCAGGTGTCGCAGACGATGTGGCTCTCGGTGGAGACCACATCGCCCACGCGCAGCCCGTAGCGGGCCTCGACGCCGGCGCCCGCGTCCACGATCTCGCCGAGCAGCTCGTGGCCGACCACGCGCTTGTCGCGGCCCTCCTCGTCCAGACTGCCGAGGATCATGTCCCCAAACGCCTTGCGCCACCAGATCCCGCGGTCCGAGCCACAGAAGCCGGCGTACTTGACCCGGATCAGGACGCTGTCCCGATCCGCGCCGGCGAGGTCGCGCAGGTGGGGAACCGGGACCTGCTCTTTGACGAGCCCGGTGGACGTGGCCCAGTCCTCCCGGGCCCTGTCGAACGTGAGCGCCCACATCGTGTCGGTCACAGCAGCCTCCGTCGCGGGTCCACCACCTTAACGCAGGCGATGGGGTGCCGCGCCCTGGAAACGTGCGCGCCTACTGCAGGTAGATCAGCGCGTCCGCGCCGATGGCCCCGTAATGGTAGCCCCAGTAGCTGTTGGCGAAGGGCAGGCTGGCGGCGGCGCCGATCTCGGCGCGATCGGAGGTCTTGCCCTTGCGGACGATGAACTTCATCCCGATGGTCGCGAGGTTGTAGCGGAAGGCGCTGTCGACCTCGTCGGTGAAGGGATCCTTGATCGTCGAAGACGCCTCCATGTAGACGCGGAGGATCTCGCTCGGGGCCACGCTGACGTTCAGGCCGCCGATGTAGCGGGGGGAGAAGCGGTCGCCGTAGCCCAGGGGGAGGTCTACGCCGAGCTGCCCCTGGAGGTCGAGGCCGCTCAACACGTCCACGCGCTGACCGAAGGCGACCTGAGGGCGGATCCCGAAGAAGGCCGGGTTCGCGTTGACGTGCAGGTCCAGGATGCCCGTCAGCAGGGTCTTCGTGCGGCTGGACTTGATGACGGCATAGCGCGCGCCGGCCTCGATGTTCGTGCCGGTGAAGCGGTTGCGGACGCCGCCGTGCACGGAGAGGTTGCGCATGATCTGGTGCTCATAGTCGAGCACATAGCTGAGGTACTCGGGGAAGCCGAGCTCGACGCCGATGCGGAGCTTCGTGCGCGGATCGACCGACTCGAGCAGGAAGGGCTGGGCGAAGCGCAGCTCGGCCTTGCCGGCGTCCATCAGCCCGCCCTCGGAGCTCTCGCCGATGCGCGTGTCGAACATCTCGGTCTCGAGCTCGCCCATGCGCTCCTCGATCCGGCTCCGGAAGAGGGAGGCCGGATACTTCTTCAGGTAGCGCTCCCACTCCAGCAGCTCGGCGTCGGGGTCCTTGCCCTTCAGCTTCTCGACGAAGTCACGGTAGATCTTCGCGTCGTCCTCGCCTTCTTTGCGCGCGCCGAACTCCGCGTCGTCCTCGAACTGGTCCTCGTCGAAATCGACCTCAGACTCCGGATTCTTCGAGGGCTGAATGTCGGGGAGGTCCTCGCTGTCGTCGCTCCCCTCCTCGTCATCGTCGAGGCCGAGCGGATCGTCATCGTCGCCGGCCATCGCCGGCTGCACGAACAGGACACCGAGGAACAGACCGAGCAGGCTCATCCGAAGCATACGCTCTCCCATGCCGAAGAGGGCAGGATAATAGACCGCCCCCCCCGTTCGCGCAAGGAAGCAACCCCTCTTGGACGAGCACGCAGAGACGCCGGAGGCGCTCACCGAGGCCGCAGAGGAGGTTCGGGCCTTCCTCGTCGCCGTCCGAGGCGGCGCGCCTTTCCTGAGCGGCGCCGACGCGCGCCTGCTGGTGGACTGGCTGGAGGCCGGGATCCCCGTCTCGGCCATCCTCACCGCCATCGAGGCGGCGGCCACGCGGCGCGCCCGCAAGCCCACCCGCACGCGCCTGACCCTCTCCGCCTGCCAGGGTGAGCTGAAGCGGCGCCTGACGAGGCGCGCGGCCCCCTCGCTCTCGGCGCCGGAGCCGACGGACGGCGCGCGGAGCTGGCCCGCCCTGGGCGCGCTGGCGGAGGAGATCGCGCGGGCGCCGATGCTGGTGGCGCTCGAGGAGGCGCGCGTCCGCCTGCTGCGCTCGCTGAACCTCCTGGCGACGGGGCGCTCCGTCGATGGCGAGCCCCTCGACGACCCCTCGGGCGAGCAGGTGGCGCGCCAGGCCATCGCCGCCTGCCGCGTCTTCCAGGACGCCGCCTGGCAGGCCGCCGCGCCCGAGCGCGCCGAGCTGCTCGCCGAGGCCGCCAGCACGCTCTCCTCTCTCAAGGACATCATCTCCGAAGAGGCGCTCGCCGCGGCCACCGAGGAGGTCGCCCGCGATCGACTCCGCGCCCGGACGCCGCTGGTGTCCGCGCAGGTGGTCTGGGATAGGATCACCGGCAGCGGGTGAGGTGCGGTCGTGAGCGTCGTCAAGTTTCAGCCTCGGACGGAGGAGCCGCGCGCCGGGGGCGGGTCGCTGCCCTATGTCGTGCGCGCCGTCGGAGAGCTGGCGCAGGCCGAGCTCCTCCCCGATCAGCCCCCCTGCCCCCTCTGCGAGGGCACGGGCCGGGTCGTCGGCTGGCGCGAGAAGATCCGCGTGGTGGGGCGTTGCCGCTGCCAGCTCATCCCCGACCGGCTCGCCCGCTTCAACCGCGCCGGCCTGCCCGCGCGCCACGCCAGCAGCACGCTCACCACCTTCGCGCTCGGGATGGGGCGCTCGGAGGGAGCCACCAAGGCGTACACCGAGATCGACCGCTGGAAGACGCGCTTCGAGCGCGCGCAGCAGGAGGAGGGCACCTGGCCGGGCCTGGTGCTGCACGGGGCGGTCGGGCGCGGCAAGACCCACCTGCTGGTCGGCCTGGTCCGCTGGATGATCCTCGACCTGGGGGTAGAGGCCCGCTTCGTGGAATTCAGCCGCCTGCTGGCCAATCTCCGCGAGGGCTTCGATCGGGGCCTGTCCGACCGCAACATGCTCAATGAGCTGGTGAGCGTGCCCGTGCTGGCCATCGACGAGCTGGGCAAGGGCCGCCTCACCGACTGGGAGCTCTCCGTCGTGGACGAGCTGATCAGCCGGCGCTACGACGCCATGGCCTGCACGCTGGGGACGACGAATTATGCGCCCGGCATCCCGGCCGGCCGTGGGCTGCCGAACCTCGCCGAGGGGGCGCGCGTGACGCAGTCGCTCGGGGATCGCGTGGGCGATCGCGTCTACTCCCGCCTGCGCGACATGGCCGAGTTCATCGAGGTCGGGGGCCTGGACTACCGGCTCCTGAAGACCGGCGCGGACGGCGGCGCGCGCTGAGACCCGCCGGGACCTCCGCCCGGGGCCCCGACCTCGAGCGCCTCAGGGCCCTCCGCCCAGCTCCGGCAGCGCGTCGTCCAGGTCCTCGTCAGCCTTCTTCGCTGGCGCGGGCTTCGCGCTCTTCGCCGGCTTCGGCGGGACCTTCGCCCGGCTCGCGGGCTTGTCCAGGACGGTGTCCGGCTTCGCCGCGTCGCGGCCGGCCGCGCCCTTGGCGTAGTCGCCGATCTGCAGCCGACGGTCGCGCGCGTCCTCGGCCTTGCGGCGGGCCCAGGAGCGCTGCGGGTCCAGCTTCAAGGTCATGGCCCAGGCGTCGTAGGCGCCCTCCCAGTCCTCCGCGGCGGCCCGCTCGTCCCCGCGCTCGTCGTAGACGGTGGCCAGCGCGCCGGCCGCCTCCAAGAGCGGCGGGTAGCGGAAATCGTAGCGCCGCGCCTCGATCAGCGCCGCCGCCCGCTCGCCCTCGTCGCTCAGCGTGGCGGCGCGCGAGACATAGCAGGCCGAGACCTCGGTCTTGATCATCCCGATGTTCTTGTCCTGCCAGGCGGTGTTCTTCATGACGTGGCGCGTGGCGTCCTTCCAGCGCGGCCAGATCGCCTCACAGCTCCCCTCGGAGGCCAGCTTCATCGCCGCGTGCAGATCCTCCTCCGCCGCCGCGGTGGCCTCCGGGATGCTGACGACGCGCACCTCGACCGGGACCCTGTACGCGCCGGCCAGGTAGGGCGTGGCCTCGGGGAGGGGCGTGACGGGGACCGGCGGCGGCGCGACCTCCACCACGGGGGCCTCGGGCGCGAGCACCGCCTCGACGACCTCCTCCTCCGGCTCGTCCGCGCCGGGCTTCTTCGGCTTCTTCGGCTTCTTCGGCTTCTCCTCCTCGACGGGGGGAGGGATCGGGTCCACCTCGCCCGGGGCGAGCTGGCGCAGCACCGCGCCGCTCTTCTCGTCGATCAGCGCGAGGCTGAGCTGGTAGGTCCCAGCGGGCAGATCCTCGGGGATGGCCAGGCGTTGGCGGCCGTGGACGACCTCGCCCCGCTTCCAGTCCTCCGGTCTGTACCAGTCGTACCCGGGAGGAAGGACGCTGACGGTGCGGCGCCAGCCCCCGTCGATCTGCGCCTCGAGGATCGCGAGAATGCGGAAGCCGTCCTTGCGGAGCTGGCCCTGCCAGGCGCTGTGGAGGTAGAGCTCGCCGCCCGGCGCCACCACGGGCGAGGGCACGGAGATCTCCACCAGATCGACGCCGCTGGCGAAGCGGGCCAGCGCGGGCTGGGGCTCGAGGAAGCTGTCGATGAAGAGATCGCGGCGCACGTGGTTGCCGTTGTGCAGGGCCGTGGCGCCGGTGGGGTATCCCGGGATCTCGTAGTAGCGTTCGGCCCACTCGGGATGCGTGGGGATCTTCGAGGTGCGCGCCCAGCCGGCGTGGACGTGGGCGAACTCGGGGTTGCGCTCCTCGAAGAGGTACTCGCGCATGAACTTCTTGTCGTAGGTGCGGTGGCGGGCGATGGGGATGTCGATCAGCCCGGCGATGTCCACCAGCCCCCAGTCGGGGAAGAACATGTGGGCGCCCATGTCCACGTCCACCAGCGTGACGTGGTCCAGATCCAGGCGCTTCTGGACCCAGAGCATGTAGTCCACGCGGCGCTTCACGTCGCGCACGGCCGTCTCGGGGTCGAGCGCGAAGCGCTGGCTCTGCCAGGCGCCGTTTCCGCCCAGGGCGAGGAAGGGGACGGCGAGGACCACGGTGCGCCCGTTCCAGAGGCGGGTCCAGGCCCGTCCCGCGAGGCGCTGCGGGAGCGGCAGGGGGCGCTGCAGCGCGCCGATGTTGTCCACCAGCTCGCCCGCCCCGATCGCGATGAGCGGCATGAGGGTGACGGAGACGATGTTGAACCAGCGGAACGCCTTCATCCAGTCGCCGCCGGAGTACAGCGCGAAGAAGACGGAGGCGGAGCAGGTGGCCCAGAGCAGCCCGCGCGACCTCCAGCCGGGGCGGGTGAGCGTCACGACGCCCAGGAGGACCGCGGCGGCGGCGATGGTGTAGACACGAATCTCGGCCCAGCGCGCCAGCGGCTCCCGCCACCAGGGCGGCACGGCGGGCAGGCCCTTGCGACCGTCCCAGGCCACGAAGAGGGCGACCACCGCGATCGTGCCGAGGGCGAAGGCCGCCCGGCCCCAGCCCTTGCCGCGCCAGCCGCGCAGGCCGCTGAGCCCGATGACGACCAGCGGCAGCGCGAACAGCGCCCAGGAGGTCCACAAGTAGTTCTTGATGTATTTCCAGCCGCGCACCGTCCAGCCAAAGGGCTGAAACGCCTTGTCCCCCGCCTCTTTCGCGTAGTACGTGTTGGGGAAGGGCCACGCGAAGTAGTTGTAGCGCCAGAGATTGTACAGCGCGAACGGCACCAGGAAGACGGTCAGCCAGAGCAGGACCGGGACCACCCGACGCCGACCCAGGCTGCTGACCAGCACCGCCCCCGCGGCGATGGTCGCGTACATCACGCCCTCGGGGCGCGTCATGGAGAGCAGCGTGAACCAGAGCGCCGACCAGGGCAGGGGCGTGCCCTCGCGCTCATCCTCGACCAGGACCCGGTAGATCCCCGCCGCGAGCAGCATACAGAAGAGGCTGTTCTCCAGACCGGACGCGTTCCAGATGACGAACTGCGGGTTGACCGCCAACAGCAGCGGCCCGAGCAGGGCCACGTCGCGCGGCAGCGCGCCCGCGCCCGCGTCGGCGCGTGGCGGGCGGGCGCGCAGGATGATGCCGTAGACCAGGGGCAGCGTGATGACGCCGAACAGGGCCCCCATGATCTTCGGGCTGGTCCAGACCGGCATGCCGAGCGCGTAGAAGCCGGCGATGAGAAAGGTCCACAGCGGGTTGGAGTAGCCCTCCACCCGCTCGCCGCCCGGCACCGCCACCAGCCCGTCGCCCTGCACGAGGTTGCGCGCGTAGGCGAAGGTGATGCCCGCGTCCTCGATGAAGAAGGACTGGGGGATGCAGAAGACCAGGTAATGGCCCACGTAGATCGCGGAGATGAGCGTCAGGGCCGCGACATGACGCCGCTCGCCCGGTTCCAACTCACGCCACCAACCGGACAGACGGTTCGGCACCTGATCCATCTCACGCTTCCCGAAGGGTCAGATGGTCTTCTTGACCGCCTCGGCTGACGCTGCCTGCTGAGCCCCCATCTGGCGCTTCAGCTCGTCGAGCTGGGCGCGCGCGGCGGCGTTCCCGGTCTTGGCCTTGATCTTGGCGAGCTTGTCGTCCAGGCTGCTGCCCTTGACCTCGCCCGAGACGTCGGCCTCGGCGACGCGCTTGTGGATGGACTCGCGCACGCCGTCGAGCGCCTTGATGTCGGCGTCGGTGCTGAGCCCCTCGAGCGTCTCGTTGATCTGGATGCGCGCCTCGGCCGTCGCCTTCTTGGCCAGCATCTCCTGCTTCTCGCGCTTGAGCTTCTCGATCTCCCCCTGGAAGGTGATGAGCCCGCTCTTAGCCTCCTCGGCCTGGCTGCTCACCTTGTCCAGCTCGCCCTTGAGCGTGGTGATCGAGGTGTCGAGCTCGTTCTTCTTCTGGAGGAGGACGAGCGCGGCCTCGTCCTCGCCCTCGGCCACCGCCACCGGGATCTGCGCGTTGATCTCGACGAGCTCAGCCTCTTTCTGCTGGAGCTCGTTCTGCAGCTTGTTGCGCAGGTAGACGATCCCGCTGACCGCCTTCCTCAGCTCCATGTACTTGATCTTGCGCTGCTCGATGGCCGACTCGTAGACCGCCTCGGGGTTCTTGCTCTCGTAGTCGGAGATCCAGAGGCTGAGAAAACCTTTCCAGAGATTGGTCAGCCGGTCGAAGAAGCTCATCGGATGCTCCCAGGGAAGGCCCTGCGCGCGAGTGTCTCGGGGAACACTACTCGGGGGCAAGGGGTCGTGCAACCAGTGTACGCTGCGGGCGGCGGATTATTGCGGCCCTCGTTAGACACTTCTCGAGGTGGGTCCGAGATGCCGATTCTTTCTCTGCTCTCCCTGCTGACGCTCTCCAGCGCCGCCAGCCCGAGCGCGCCGCGCTCCGTTCACGCCGAGCACGCGGCCCGCTTCGGCGACATGGCCCCGCTCAAGCGCGCGGAGC
>CAZKWG010000252.1:0-9875 GCA_964556105.1 uncultured Enterobacterales bacterium
GTGGCCTCCCGGCGAGCAGGTGGTAGAGCACGGCGCCGAGGGCGTAGACGTCGCCCGCCGCGCTCCCGCGAGAGCGCCCCGCCGCCATCTCCGGCGCGAGATAGCCCGGGGTCCCGAGGACGACGCCGGCGCGGGTCAGGCCCTCTCCCTCGAGCTGCGGCAGCGCCTCGTCCGCGTCGCCGCTCCGGCAGGCCAGACCCCAGTCCATGACCATGACCACGCCGAACGCGCCGACCATGATGTTCTCGGGCTTGAGATCGCGGTGGAGCACGCCGCGGCTGTGGGCGTAGGCGACCGTCTGGCAGGCGCGCGCGAAGGCGTCCACGCGCCGGTGCAGGGTCCACTCGCCTCCGTCGAGGACGGCGCGGAAGGTGGTGCCGCGGACCTCCTGCATCGTGAACCAGGGCCGCCCGTCTGGGAGCGCGCCTTGATCGTGGACGACCACCACGCCCGGGTGGTGCAGCGCGGCGGTGAGCGTGGCCTCGCGGCGGAAGCGGGCGAGGGCGCCCGCGTGAGGGAGCAGGGCGCGATGGAGCACCTTCATGGCCAGCGTTCGGCCAAAGCGCCGGTCGTGGACCCGTCGCACGTCGCCGGTGGCGCCCGCCCCGATGCGGCCCAGATCCTCGTAGCGCTCGCCCTCCGGCCCGGGGGCCGCCTCGACCGGGGAGGCGAGGGCGTCCAGCACACCCTCGGTGCCCAGGGTCGGCGCGCACCGCTCCTCGACCAGCAGCCCCAGCAGGCCCGCGAGCTGACGCATTGCTCCGGGGGAGAGCCCGTGCTCGCGCGCGAAGCGGCGCAGTCGGGGGTCCGTGAGGTAGTCTTCGGCCATGGGCGTCCTCCACTCTACCTCCCCCGAGCTGTGGGTCCCACTCGCCCCGCACAGCGTCCTGGGGCGATCGGGCCTCTGCCATCCGCGCCTCCAGGATCCTCAGGTCTCCAGCGAGCATCTCAGCCTCTCCTGGCGGGACGGGGCCTGGCGCCTGCGCGATCTGGCCAGCCGCAACGGCACGACGGTCAACGGCGCGCGGGTGCAACCCGGCGAGGAGCGGGCGCTGGCGATGGGCGACACCCTCGGCGTCGGCGCGCACACCTTCGTCCTGGTCGATGACGGCGGCCCGGAGCCGAGCGGGCGTCGGCTGGAGGGGGGAGCGCTGCGCGGGGCCTCCGGCGGCGTGCTGGCGCTGCCCGACGAGGAGCGCCCGCTGCTGACGGTCTTCCAGAGCGAGGACGGCGCCTGGATGGGCGAGCGGGATGGCCTCGAGGCGGAGGTCTTCGATGGGGACATCGTCTCCTTGGACGGCGAGGCGTGGATGCTGCACCTGCCGCGCGGCCACATCGCGACGGTGGAGGCGCGGGCCAGCGTCGTGCAGCTCGAGTTCGCCGTCAGCGCCGACGAGGAGACGGTGGACCTGCGGGTGAGCGTAGACGGCGCCGTGCGCGTCCTGGAGGCGCGCGCCCACTACTACACGCTGCTGACGCTGGCGCGGGCGCGCCAGCACGACGCGGCCCGCGGCAGGGGCGGCCGGGCGGGGTGGCGATCGGTCGCTGATCTGTGTCACCTGCTTCGGTGTGACGAGAACAAACTCAACGTGGACATCTTCCGTTGTCGGCAGGATCTGGGTCGATCAGGGCTGGCCACGGCCTCCGGCGTGGTCGAGCGACGGCGCACGGCGAGAGAGCTGAGATACCGCCCCGAGGCGGTCTTCATCGTGCGGCGCGAGCTGTAATGTTCCCGTAATCTGCCGCGCCTGGGTCCCCGGTAGGTTCAGAACGTCACCGGCGCGGAGGCCGGTACCCCCCGGGCGGACGAACTCCCCGGGGCGTTCCTCTCGGGAGCCCACATGTCCAGCAGCAGCGTCCCCACCAGCGTCGCCGTGATCGTAGACCACAGCGGGACCTTCTACGCCTACGCCCCACAGACCGACGCGATCTCCACCTACAGACGAACGCTCTCGGGAGGCATCTCCGAGGGGTCCCTCGGCCTCAGCGACTCGGCCATCACCATGGAGGCTGGCATCGGCGTCGCGCTCAGCCCACCCAGCACCAGCGCGCCCTCGGGAGCGCGCATCCTGTTCTTCGTCTCCGACGCCAGCGAGCTGTCCGCCATGCCGGACGACGGGAAGGGCAAGCCCCAGGGCTGCGGCTACGCCGTGAGCCGCGACTACAACGGCATCGGCGTCGCGTCGCTGGCCTGCGGGGCGGTGACCGCCACCTTCAGCGGCGACACCATCAAGGTGAAGGTCTGGGACTGGGACTCGCTGACCTCCCGGGACCCGGACGCCTCCGTCGCCCAGAGCTACTCGTCCTCCGATCTCGGCCTGAGCGGCGGCGGGAACTTCAACGGCTCGGCCAGCGTGTCCGGCGCCTCGGTGGCGCTCGCGTCCTTCATCGACGCGGCGGGCGTCACCCACGTCTTCATGGTCAGCACCTGGATGGACAGCAAGAAGAAGATCCACGTGCTCGGCAATGTGCTGGACTTCACGACGACCACGTCGGGGAGCACCATCTCCTGCTCGAACATCTCGGCGAGCTCTGCGGTGCTCTCTGTCACGTCGGCCAGCGTCGCGAGCTGTCCCGGCGTGGTGCAGCGCCCCGACGGGCAGCTGATGGTCTGGTACTACGATGGGAGCGACGTTCAGCAGCAGCTGGTCACGCCGACCTCGGGCACCAGCTGGTCTGCCAGCTGGACGAGCGTCACCGGCGACGGCGACGTCAGCTCGCTGAGCAAGTGGCAGTATCCTTGCAACATCGCCTTCGTCCCCTCCAGCGTGACCACGCACGCCAGCTCGGTGGCCAGCGCGCTGACCGACGCGACGGTGGACGTCTACGACCTGATCGTCGCGGCCGACGACAACGACATCGACCTCTCCATCTCCAAGAACAAGTTCGGCACGCTCCGGCGCACGGCGCAGGCGCCCCAGCCGCAGGCGCAGATCCTGGCGCTGGGGATCATCCAGGGGCCGCCGCCCGTGCCGCTTCAGAACATCAACATGCCCGCCGAGTACAACACGACGATCCCCAGCGCGACGGTGTCTTTCTCCCAGAGCGCGAGCGCCACCAGCGGCATGAGCCCCAACCTCGGCGGCTCGCTGTTCGGCAAGGTGGGTGGCTCGGTCGGTTACGAGAACTCGGCCTCTGTGTTGGGCTTCACCATCGCCTCGGTCTCGGCCAAGGCCCAGGCCGAGCTCTCTCTCGGCACCTCGCTGATGGGCACCTGGTCGTCCTCCAGCACCGACACCGTGACGGCCACCATCCAGACCAACCTGACCCTGTCCGGTCACGCGGGATCCTCGTCCTCCCAACCCAACCAGTACCAGGTGCAGTCCGTCGGGCAGGTCGTGGGTCTGTCCACCACCTGGGCCAGCTACGTGTACGACTTCACCGACGCCAACGGCGCCGTGCCCGCCAACAGCCTGTCCTTCGTCGCGGTCTTCCCCTACCAGCCCTCGCTGGTCCTCACGCCGTACAGCATCCCCAGCACGGGCGCGGGCGTTCACCCGGGCGACCTGAGCTCGTACCAGCGCACGCAGTCCCAGCTCAACGATCTGGACAGCAGCGCGCACAAGGTTGGTGGCAAGGACTATATCCAGGTCTCCTGGTCGGTGGGAGCCCTGTCCTCGACCCAGGCCGCGAGCTATGACGAGTCGGCCTGGAGCGTGAACCTGGGTCTGGATCTGGGCCTGATGTTGGGCGCGGAGGCCTCGCTGGACGTGCTGGGATTGACCGGATCGGTCAACGCCTCGCTCGACCTGAAGGCGACCTTCGGCTACACCTGGAACCGGGGCAGCAGCACCACGTCTCAGTTCTCCAGCTCCGTCGCCGTGCCTGGGAACATGGGCGCCGCGGGCACCTACAGCGCCTTCGCCTACCGCGCCTACCTGCTGACGGAGTCTGCGTCCAATCTGGACGCGCTCCCCAGCGGCACCACGGGCGAGGGCAACCTGACGGTCTCGGCCGACTCCAACCCCTGGCTGATCACCTACGCGGTGACGTCGTCCACATTGGTTTGAGCTGGAACGATTCGGGGGCGCTCAGCGCCGCAGACGGATCTCCCAGCTGAGCGTCAGCAGCGCGCTCAGGCCGCGGGCCTTGAGGCCGGGCGAGGGCTCGCCGCTGTAGCTGTGCAGCAGACGCATCGGACAGCCGGCGAAGAGGGTCTCCAGCTCCGCCGGCTGGACGCTGTGGGGCGGGCCCTGGCCCTCGTCGGGGCCCATGTCGAAGACGTTGAGCAGCACGACGGTGTCTTCGGTCAGGACCTCCCGCAGCGTCGCCACGTAGGCGGCGCGCTGCGGGCGGGGGAGGGCGACCAGGGCGGCGCGGTCCCAGACGCGCCGGACCTCGCTCAGGCGGAATTCGGCAGGGAGGGCGCCGAGCTCGAAGATGTCGCCGCAGAGCAGCGTCAGCCCGGGGAGCTCCGGCGCGCTCCAGGCCTCGTAAGGACCGGCGGGCCGGCGCTCGGGCGTGAGCCCCCGCTCGGCGAAGAAGGCGGCGATGGCGCTCTCGACGAGCTCCACGCCCAGGACCTCGGCGCGCTCGGCCAGCCAGGCCAGGTCGAGCGACTTGCCGCAGAGCGGGACGAGCACCCGCTGCGGCTCGGGCCCCAGCCAGCGCTCCCCGTCGCGGATCAGGTCCTGATGGACCGTCTCGCCGTGAAAACCGATCTGGCCCGTCTGCCAGCGCTCGCGCCAGAATTCAGGGTTCACGGCGGCGTTCCTCAGAGGCTGTCGATGATGGCGTTCAGCGTGGCGCTGGGGCGCATCGCCGCGGCGACCTTGACCGGATCCGGCTGGTAGTAGCCGCCCAGGTCGAGGGCCTTGCCCTGCGCGCCGATCAGCTCGGCGTTGATCGTCGCCTCGTTCTCCGCCAGCGCGCGGGCCACGGGGGCGAAGCGCTCGGCCAGGGCGGCGTCGGAGGTCTGGGCCGCCAGCGCCTCGGCCCAGTACAGGGCGAGGTAGAAGTGGCTGCCGCGGTTGTCGATCTCGCCCACCTTGCGGGCCGGCGACTTGTTGTTGTCCAGGAAGCGGCCGATCGCCACGTCCAGCGTGTCGGCCAGCACCCCGGCGCGCGCGTTGCCGAAGGTGGCGGCGATGTGCTCCAGCGACGCGCCCAGCGCGGAGAACTCGCCGAGCGAGTCCCAGCGCAGATAGGCCTCCTTCTGGAACTGCTGCACGTGCTTGGGGGCCGAGCCGCCGGCGCCGGTCTCGAAGAGCCCGCCGCCCGCCAGCAGCGGGACGATGGAGAGCATCTTCGCGCTGGTGCCGATCTCCAGGATGGGGAACAGATCGGTGAGGTAGTCGCGCAGCACGTTGCCCGTGACGGAGACGGTGTCCAGGCCCTGGCGGATGCGCTCGAGGGAGAGCTTCATCGCGTCCACGGGGGCGAGGATGCGGATGTCCAGGCCCGCCGTGTCGTGCTCGGCCAGATACGTGCGCACCTTGGCGATGAGCTGCGCGTCGTGCGCGCGGCCCTCGTCCAGCCAGAAGACGGTGGTGGTCCCGGTGGCGCGGGCGCGGCGCACGGCGAGCTTGACCCAGTCGCGGATGGCGATGTCGCGGGTCTGGCAGGAGCGGAAGATGTCGCCGGGCTCGACGTCCTGCGACAGCAGGGTGGCGCCGGTCGCCTCGTCCACCACGCGGATCGTGCCCTTTGAGGGCGCGAGGAAGGTCTTGTCGTGCGAGCCGTACTCTTCGGCCTTCTGCGCCATCAGGCCCACGTTGGGCACGCTGCCCATGGTGGCGGGATCGTAGGCGCCGTGCTGGCGGCAGTCGTCGAGGACCGCCTGGTAGATGCCGGCGTAGCTGCGGTCGGGGATGAGCGCCTTGGTGTCGGCCAGCTTGCCGTCCGGGCCCCACATCTTGCCGGAGTCGCGCACGACCACGGGCATCGAGGCGTCCACGATCACGTCATTGGGGACATGCAGGTTGGTGATGCCCTTGTCCGAGTCCACCATCGCCAGCGCGGCGCGGCTGCTGTAGGTGGCCTGGATGTCGGCCTCGATCTCCGCCTTCTGCTCGGCGGGCAGGCCTTGGATCTTCGCCAGCAGGTCGCCCAGCCCGTTGTTCGGGTTGACGCCGAGCTGCTGGAACGTGGCGCCGTGCTTCGCGAAGACGTCGGCGAAGTAGGTGGTGACCGCGTGCCCGAACAGGACGGGGTCCGAGACCTTCATCATCGTCGCCTTCAGGTGCAGCGAGACCAGCAGGCCCTGGTCCTTGGCGTCCTGCATCTCGCGGGCGTAGTAGGCGCGCAGCGGGGCGACGTGCATGACCGAGCTGTCCAGGATCTCGCCCGCCGTCACGCCCAGGCCCTTCTTCAGCACGCTCACCGCGCCGTCCTCGCTGACCAGCTCGAAGCGCACCGTCGTCGCCTGCTGTACCGTCAGCGAGCGCTCGCTGCCGTAGAAGTCGCCCTCGGGCATCGAGGCGACATGAGACCGGGAGTCCTGCGACCAGCGGCCCAGCCGATGCGGGTGCTTCTTCGAGAAGTTCTTCACCGACGGCGGGCAGCGGCGGTCGGAGTTGCCCTCGCGCAGCACGGGGTTGACCGCGCTGCCCAGCACCTTGGCGTAGCGCGCGAAGATCGCCTTCTCCGCGTCGGTCTTCGGGGCCTCGGGGTAGTCCGGCACCGCGTAGCCGTGGGCCTGCAGCTCCTCGATGGCCGCCATGAGCTGCGGGATCGAGGCGGAGATGTTCGGCAGCTTGATGATGTTCGCCTCTGGGAGAAGCGTCAGCTCGCCCAGGCGGGCGAGGTGGTCGGGGACGCGCTGCGCCTCGGTGAGGTTCTCGGGGAAATTGGCCAGGATACGGCCGGCCAGCGAGATGTCGCGCGTCTCGACGCTCACGCCCGTGCCGCGGGTGAACGCGGCCACGATCGGGAGGAGCGAGTAGGTCGCGAGCGCGGGCGCTTCGTCGATCAGGGTCCAGAGGATGGTGGCGGTGCTGGTGTTCATGCGTGTCCTCGAGGTGTCGCGCCGGTTGCCGGTTCGCTGACCGCCCGCCTACCACGTTTTCGTCGCAGGTGCCTGCGCTCCCCGAGAACGTGTAAGCTCCCCTCATGCTGCCTGGACTGGTCCGCGGTCTGCTGGGCGACGCGATCGCCATCGTGATGCTCGCGCTGTACGGCGGCGAGGTCTGCCCGATGATCGAGGGGCTGGGCTTCCGCGGCGCGCTGCGGGACCTCGTCCTGGCCTTCGGGCTCGCTCAGGTCCTGAGCGTCTTCGCCGCGCGCTCGGCGGGCGGCGAGCCCTCGCGCTGGCCGATCAACGCGGCGCGCCTGGTGTTCTACCGCTACCTGGGCGTCGGGCTGGGCCTGGGCGCGTACAACGATCTCGTGCGGGACTTCGACACGCCCAGCGCGTTCAAGCTGCTGCTGGGCTGCGTCACGATGGGTCTGGTCGCGGCGCACGACGCGCGGCTCTACGCCGAGTCTCGCCTGCTGGACAAGGTCGAGCGTGGCGAGGTCCCCTCGCTGGTCCTGGAGCGCACCGCCAGCCGCGTCTCCGAGATCACGGCGATGGCCATCCTCATGCTCGGCCTGTTCACCGTGGACATGCTCCTGGTGGTGCGCAAGGACCTGGAGGATCTGTCCTTCCTCACCATGGACGCGCTGCCGGCGGCGGTGGACGCCGTGGGCCGCGAGCTGCTCTTCGTCGGCGGGGTGCTGGTGGTCTGCGCCGTCCACCTGATCACCAGCGCCGGCCGCAACCTGCGCCGCCTCTTCGAGAACCAGACCCAGGTCCTGGCCCAGGTGGAGGGGGGCTCGCTGGAGCGCCATGTCCCGGTGGCCTCCTCGGACGAGTTCGGGCTGATCGCCGCGCAGACCAACCGGATGATCGACGCCCTGCGCGAGCGCCGCCGGCTGCGGGAGATCTTCGGGAAGATCGTCAGCCCCCAGGTGGCGGCCCGCCTGCTCGCCCCCGACCAGCGCGGGCTGGGCCCCAGCTCGCGCCGCACGCTGACCGTGCTCTTCACGGACATCCGCGGCTTCACCTCCTGGGCCGAGCGGGCCGAGCCCGAGGCCCTGGTCGCCGACCTCAACCAGTACTTCGGGGTGCTGGTGGAGATCGTCCACCGCCACGGCGGGGTGGTGGACAAGTTCATCGGGGACGGGCTGATGGCCGTCTTCGGGCTGGACGACGGTCAGGACGCGCCGGCGCAGGCGGTCCGCGCGGCGAGGGAGATGCTGGCCGCCATGCCCGCCCTGCGCGCGCAGCTCGGGCACGACCTGCGGATGAGCGTGGGCGTCCACACGGGCGAGGTGATCTCCGGCGCCATCGGCGCCAGCGACCGCCTGGAGTTCACCGTGGTCGGCGACGCGGTGAACACGGCGGCGCGGGTCGAGTCGCTCACCCGGGAGCTGGGGGTGGACCTGCTCGTCACCGAGGCCGTCTGGCGGGCCATCGGCGAGCCGGCCGGCTGGCGCCCCCTGGGGCAGCGGGCCGTGCGCGGTCGGCAGGAGACCGTGGCGCTTTATACGCCGGCCTGAGCGGGAGCGGGGCGATGCCCGGCCCCCAATACTGAAGCATTTACTTGACTGTCTGGTGCGCCGCGATACTAAAGCGAATGCTTCAGTATCCAGACGCCGCGCGCCCCGCTCCGCCGCTCGACCGCCTGTTCGCCGCGCTGGCGGATCCGGTGCGCCTCGGGATGGTCGAGCGCCTCAGCCTCGGTCCCGCCTCGGCCAGCCAGCTCGCGGGCGACCACACCATGACCCTGTCGGCGGTCGTGCAGCACTTGAAGGTGCTGGAGTCCGGCGGGCTGGTCTCCAGCCAGAAGCTGGGCAGGGTGCGCATGTTCACCCTGGAGACCCAGGCGCTCGGGCAGGTCGAGCGCTGGGTCTACGAACGAAAGCGGGCCTGGGAGCGCGACCTGGACCGACTGGAGCAGCTCCTTCGCGAAGAGAAACCCTGACCGAAAAGAGAGGATCCCATGTCCGAGACCCAGGTTCATCACGGCACCTTCACCCTCGTCCGCGACCTCGACGCCACCCCTGCCCGCGTCTTTAACGCCTTCGCCCGCGACGATCTCAAGCGGCGCTGGTTCGGCGCCCACAGCCCCGACTACACCATGGTCGAGCGCAGCTTCGACTTCCGGCCCGGGGGGCGTGAGCACGCCGTCGGCCAGTACAAGGGCGGCGTCCGCACCGAGTTCCAGTGCCAGTACTACGACATCGTCGAGGACACGCGGATCGTCTACGTCTACGAGATGATCATCGACGGCTGGAAGATGTCGGTGTCCATGGCCACGATCCAGGTGAGCGCGCACGGCGGCCTCACCCGCCTGACCGTCACCGAGCAGGGCGTCTTCTTCGGCGAGAACGGCGCGCGCCATGCCGCGGGTCGGGAGGAGGGGACGACGCTGCTCCTCTCGATCCTGGAGCGGACGCTGGGCGACTGAGCGCTGGGGGGGAGCGTCGCGGTGGGGGTCAGGTGCGCCTGACCCTCAACAGCCAGCCCCATCCGCGCGACGTCACCCAGACACCGCTCTGGTCCGCTTCGCCCCCCAGCACAACGCCGGTCGAAGCGGTCCAGCTCCATCACCTTGCTCCACGCGGCCACGAAGTCCGCCACGAACTTCGGCTCTGCGCCGTCGCAGGCGTAGACCTCGGCCAGGGCCCGGAGCTGGGAGTTCGACCCGAAGACGAGGTCGGCCCGGGTGGCGGTCCACGTCACGGCGCCCCCGACGCGGCCCTCGAATTCGTCGCCTCCCTCCGAGGTCGGCCTCCAGGTCGTGCCCATGTCCAGGAGGTGGACGAAGAAGTCGTTGCTGAGCGTGCCGGGGCGGGTCGTGAGCACGCCGTGCTGCGAGGGCCCGGCGTTGGCGCCCAGCACGCGCAGGCCGCCGACCAGCACGGTCATCTCGGGGGCGCTCAGCGTGAGG